>DAIEMM010000052.1 GCA_027349605.1 Anaeromyxobacteraceae bacterium | reverse complement strand
CCTGGACCGATCCCTGCCGCGGCGGACAAGCCCTGCGCTCCCCGCTAAGCTAGGCTGGGTCAGCTCCCCGTGGGAGGCCGCGTCCATGTCGGATCCACGCCCCGAACTCCCGGCCGCCGGCGCCGCCGAACCCCTGGCCAGGGACGAGCAGCGCTACCGGAACCTCGTCGAGGTCTCCCCGGACGCCATCCTGCTGAATCGCGGCGGGAAGGTGGCGCTCGCGAACCCCGCGTGCGCACGGCTCTTCGGCGCCCGGGACCCCTCCAAGCTCATCGGGCGGGCGGCGATGGACCTCTTCCACCCCGACTACCACGGCATCATCCGCGAGCGGATCGCCGACATCGTCGCCGGGAGGAGCATCCCGCTCCTGCAGGAGAAGATCATCCGGCTGGACGGCCAGGTCCGCGACGTCGAGGTCGTCGCCGCCGCCTTCCCGGAAGGGAACGGGGTCGCCATCCAGGTCATCCTCCGCGACATCACCGAACGCAAGCTCGCGGAGGCCGCCCTCCGGGAGAGCGAGCACCGTGCACGGGCTCGCGCCGCCGAGCTCCAGGCCGTCCTCGACATCGTCCCGGCCGCCGTGTGGATCGCCCGCGACGCCCAGGGCTCCCGGATCGAGGCGAACCGCTTCGGCGCCGATCTGCTGCGGCGGCCCCCGGGCACGAACGTCTCGGTCACCGCTCCACCCGGCGAACGGCCGCCGAATTTCCGTCCCATGAAGGACGGGGTGGAGATCCCGGGCGACGAGCTGCCCATCCAGGCGGCTGCCCGGTTCGGCCGGGAATTCCGCGACTTCGAGTTCGACCTGGTCTTCGCCGACGGCACGGTGCGCCACCTCCTGGGGAACTCCTCCCCGATACGGGGCGAGGACGGCCAGCCGCAGGGATCCGTGGGGGCTTTCGTCGACATCACCGCGCGCAAGGAGGCCGAGGCGCGTGCGGAGTCGCTGGCGCGTTTCCCCCGGGAGAACCCGGACCCGGTGATCCGCCTGGCGGGCGATCTGACGGTTCGCTACGCCAACGATGCCGCGCTCCGGCTCCTGGGAGAGCTTGGCCTGGGGGTGGGGCGCGCGGCCCCTGCCGAGCTGGTGGAGCCCGCCCGGCGGGCCCTCGAGGCAGGCAGGCGGATCAAGGCGGAGGTCGATCACCGCGGCATCGTGCTGCAGGTCAGCGTCGTGCCGGTGGGGACCGAGGTGAACCTGTACGCGCAGGACGTCACGGCACGGAAGGTGGCCGAGGACGCGCTGCGCCTGGAGGCACGCCGCAAGACGGAGTTCCTCGCCGTGCTGTCGCACGAGTTGCGGAACCCGCTCGCCTCCCTCCGCAACAGCATCGTCCTGCTCGACCGGACCCCTCCGGACGGCGAGCCGGCGCGGCGCGCGCGGGGCATCCTCCATCGCCAGGCGGAGCACCTCTCCCGCCTGGTGGACGACCTGCTCGACATCGCGCGGATCACCCACGGCAAGATCGAGCTCCGGCGCAGCCGGATCGACGTACGGGAACCGGTTCGGCGCGTCTGCGAGGACGCGAACGAGGCCTTCGAGGAGCGAGGGATCGCGCTCTTCTCCTCCGAGTCGTCCCATCCCATCTGGGTCGATGCCGACGCGGCACGGGTGGTCCAGATGGTCGGAAACCTCGTGAGCAACGCGCTCAAGTTCACCCAGCCCGGAGGCGAGGTGCACGTCGGCGTCCGGAAGGTCGGCGTGGCGTGCGAGGTGAGCGTGCGCGACAACGGCGCCGGCATCGATCCCCGGGACCTGGATGCCATCTTCGACCCGTTCGTGCAGGCCGAGCGGACGCGGCACGGTGCGCGAGGAGGGATGGGCATCGGCCTCGCCCTGGTGCGGGAGCTCGCGGTGAGCCACGGTGGGTGGATCCGCGCGCGGAGCGAGGGCCCAGGCCAGGGCACGGAGCTCACCCTGCGGCTTCCCCTTTCGGTGGACCAGAGGGAGGCGCCGAGCACGGGAGACGCGGCGAGGAGCGAGCCGCGCGCCTCCGGCCTGTCGATCCTGATCGTCGATGACAACGAGGACGCCCGGGACAGCCTCTCCCTCCTGTTGGCGCTGAACGACCACGACGTGACCGCCGTCGCCACCGGCCGGCAGGCCGTCGACGCCGTGCTGGCCCGCCCGCCGGACGTGGTCGTCTGTGACGTCGGACTCCCCGACATGAGCGGCTTCGAGGTCATGCGCGCGATCCGCGCGGCCCGCCCGGAGGGCGGGATCTTCGCCATCGCGCTCACGGGGTACGCACAGCCCGAGGACCGGGAGCAGGCGCTCGCCGCCGGGTTCGACGCCCACCTCGCCAAGCCACCCCGATTCGAGGAGCTGGACGAGATCCTCGTCTCGGTCGCCGGGAGCAGGACCCGGCCCGGCGCCTGAGTCCGGGGACCCCGCCAGTCTAGAAGACCACCGAGAGCCAGGCTGCGAGCACCCGTTCCTGCTGGCTCACCGCCACGTCGTCCACCGACCCGGATCGCTCGCTCCACTCGGCGCGCACCCCGAGCTCGATCGGAGGATTCGCCAGGCGGACCCTGGACCAGGCCGTCCCGGTTCCGCGGCGGTCGACCAGCCTCGGCATTCGCCCGTCGATGGGCACCGCGTTCCATCCCGTCGTCACGCCGTGGAACTCGTCCAGCCGGGCCATCGCACCGACGGCCAGGACGCCGTACCGGACCTGGAACGACGGGGCGATGCGCATCCCGAGCGCGAAGTAGTACCCCTGCAGGACGAGCACCGGTGGGTAGGCCACGCCCGGTGGAGGGTTCGTGACGGGCGGGATCTGGAGGGGATCCACGCCACCGAAGAGGAGGGCATCCTCGACGCCCAGGTCGACCCGGAAATCCCCCTGGAAGAGCCGGGGCTGGAGGACGAGCCCGGGGAGGCGGACGATGCCGACCCGGTTCGGAGGGGAACGGGCCGCCACGTCCCAGACGTGCTGGCCGGTCTCGTAGCCCGCCGTCGCGCCCAGGTAGACGTCCCAGCCCTTCGGCTCTTCCGCGGTCCCCTCGATGTCCCGCGCGTAGTGCCCGGCCACGGCGGTCTCGGTGTCGAAGATGGAGTCCACCAGCTGGTCGCCGCTGAGGGTCCACCCCAGCGTGATCCGGGAAACCCGCCCGTCCACGAACGTGGACTGCCCGCGACCGGGCGAGCCGTACCCCGGGACGCGGAAGAGGCGGGTCTGGACCCCGACCTGGACGACCGGGTAGTACGCGCTGGCCCTGCTCCCCTGCTGCAGGAAGCCGGCGGCCCCGAAGACCTGGAACTCGTCCCAGCCCGCCGTGGAGGGATCGACGACCGGGGTCGCGCCGTCCA
>DAIEMM010000017.1 GCA_027349605.1 Anaeromyxobacteraceae bacterium | reverse complement strand
GCCTTCATCCCCGGGATCACCGCCCGCGCGCAGAGGAAGGCGCCGGTGAGGTTCACCTCCAGCACCCGGCGGAAGTCGGCCGGGGGCAGCGCCTCGGCCCGGCCGCGCACCAGCAGCCCGGCGTTGTTCACCAGGACGTCGCACGGGCCCAGCGCGCGCTCGTGCTCGGCCACCAGGTTGGCGACGTCGGCCTCCGAGGCCACGTCGCCCCGGACCGCCAGCTCGGCGCCCCCCGACCGCACCACCGCGGCCAGCTCGGCGTGGGTGCGGGCGAAGACGGTGACCCGCGCCCCCGCGGCGGTGAGCGCTCGGGCCACCGCCTCGCCGATGCCCCGCCCGCCGCCGGTGACGATGGCGGTCCTGCCGGAGAGGGAGGTCATCGGGAGCGCCGCCCCTCACCCCGGCCCTCTCCCCGGCCGGGACCGGGGAGAGGGGGACGTACGCCATTCGATCCAACGAGCGCCAGAAAGCGCCGCTGCAGCTTCCCGTCCCGCTCCATCGCCCCGAGGAAGCACTGGGCGTGGGCCCGGGCGTGGCGCCGCCGCTCGCCGCGCACGGTGAGGCAGGCCTGTTCCGCGTCCAGCACCACCGCGGCGCCGCGCGCGCCCAGGTGGCGCACCAGGGCCTCGGCCACGCGCCGCGCCAGCTCCTCCTCGAGGATGAGCCGGTGGGCGAAGCAGTCCACCAGCCGCGCGATCTGGCCGAAGCCCACCACCGCGCGCCCCGGGACGTAGGCCACGTGGGCCAGCCCCCGCGACGGCAGGAGGTGGTGCGGGCAGACCGAGTGGAAGTCGATGCCGGTCACCGCCACCAGGTCGCGGCCCCCGGCCGGCATCGCGCCCGCCAGGATGGCCGCCGGATCCTCGCCGTAGCCGTCGAGGAGGTCCCCCAGCCAGGCCTCGGCGACGCGCGCCGGCGTCCCGGCCAGGTCCAGGTCGCGGCGCCGCCGCTCCGCCGCCGGCAACGGGAGCGCCCCGAGGAAGCCGCGGACGGCGGCGGCGACGGCCCCGGACCGCGCGCGCGCCCTACGCCGCGCGGCCACGCCCGCCCCGGTAGACGACGCAGCTGTCGGGGATCTCGAAGAGCCGCACCTCCACCAGCCCGGGGAGGCGCGGCTCCAGCGTCTCGAAGATCCAGCGCGCGATGTTCTCGGCGGTCGGGTTCTCCAGGACGTCGTTCAGGGTCCGGTGATCGCAGCGGGCCAGGACCTGCTCCTGCACCGCCCCCTTCACCACGCCGAAGTCGGCGACCATCCCGGTGGCGGGGTCCACCTCCCCCTCCAGGGCGACGGTGAAGGTGTAGTTGTGGCCGTGCATCCGGAAGCAGGGCCCCTCGTAGCGCGGCAGGCGGTGGGCCGCGGCGAAGTGGAACTCCACCTCCAGCCGGGCCCGCCGCGCGTCCACGTAGTCGATGGTCGGCATGCGGGACTCCTTATAACCGGTCCGTGTCGCCTTGGCGCCCTCTCCTGCTAGTCTGGGCGGGGCCGGCGCCGACCGGCCCCGCCCCGAGGCTCCGTGTCGCTCCGCCTGCAGATCACCGCCACCTTCGCCGCCATCCTGCTCGTCACCATGGGCGTGGCCGCCTACCTGGGCGAGTCGATCGCCGCCCGGGCCGTCGAGGAGGGCATCCGCGAGCGGACCGTGGCGGTCGCGCGCAACGTCCTCTCCGACCTGGACCTGTCGCGGGAGGTTCTGGAGTCGGACCGGGCCCGGCTCGCCGACCGGCTGGCGGCCACCGTGACCCGCCACCGGGGCCTGCGGCTGGCGCGGCTGGCGGGCCGGCGTCCCGGCAAGGACGCCATCATCGGCATCCAGTTCGGCGCCCACGGGCCCGAGACCACCTTCGAGCAGGCCGACTACCCCTTCTCGGCGCGGCTGGAGACGCAGCTCACCGGCGACCGGGAGCACCGCGTGGCGGTGGTGGACCAGCCGGCGCTCGACCCCTTCGGCCACCCGGTGGCGGAGCTGCACCTCGAGGCCTGGGTGGCCGACGCCGACCAGATCGCCCGGCGGGAGCGGACCATCTTCCTGTGGGTGACGGCCGGCAGCGCCCTGGTGCT
>DAIEMM010000467.1 GCA_027349605.1 Anaeromyxobacteraceae bacterium | reverse complement strand
TGGAGGAGAGGAGCGCCTCGGCGAGGGTGCTGGCCACGGCGTCGCCCGTGGCCCGCCTCCGCCTGCCGCCGGCCTCGGCCTCGAGCAGGGTCCCCTCGCGGTCGGTGGACACCTTCACCGTCCGTCTCGCGACGCCGCCGCCGCCCGCTTCGGGGAGCCGCAGCTCGGTCTCGAAGAGGCCCGTGCAGCGGGCCCGCTCGCAGCGCACCGAGAGCTTCGCGACTCCCACCGCCTGGCCGCCGATCTCGACCCGGTAGCGGCGCGAGCCCGCGTCCGGCAGCGCGGCCAGCAGGACGAGGAGGAGCACCCTCACCCGCGCCGCCTCCTCCGGACCCGGACGACCACGAAGCGCACCACGAGGGTGGCGACGAGGAGGCCCATCGCCGACAGGCCAGGGCGGTGTAGCGCTCCAGCAGCCCCGTGAACTCGTCGAGGTTCCTGACCACGAGTGCACCGACGAGGAGGAGCATCGCGTTCCAGGCGGCCGCCGAGATGCCTCCCCAGAGCAGGACCTTTCCCACCGGGAGGTGCGCCGCGCCGGCGCCCACGAACAGGAAGGCGCGCACGCCCGGCAGGAAACGGTTGCCGAGCAGGAACCACTCGCCCCACCGGGCATACCCCGCCTCGATCCGCCGCACGTGCTCGAGGGTCAGCAGTCCCCGCCGCGCCGCGCCGCGCTCCAGCGCCGCGCCCAGCGCCACGCCCACCCGGTAGTCGATCCAGGCACCCAGGACCGCGCCGCCGGTCGTCGCCAGGAAGGCCACCGGCCAGGAGATCTTCCCGTTCACGGCGTACCAGGCGCCCAGGACGACGAGGGTGTCCCCCGGGAACGGCGGGACGACGTACTCGACGAGGCTGCCCAGGAAGAGGATGGCCGGCGCCGCCGGGCCGGTCCGCGCGAGCGCCTCGGTGAGGGCCGCCACCACGCGCTCGAGCGTGCTCACCGGGCCATGGTAGACCGCCGCCGGCCTCCCTGCTAATCATCGCGCCTCCGATGTCGCAGTCCGGCAGAGAACGCCTCCGCAACGCCGCTCCCTACCTCGTCGCCACCGCCTGGATGGCTCTGGGATGGGTCTTCCTCGTCCGGGGAGTCGAGCACCCGGGCGTGGAATACCGTCCGTGGGCGTTCCGGAACCACGCCTACTCCGACCTGCTCGCCATGACCGGCGACCGCTACCTGAACGGCGGGCGGCCACTGCCCTACCTGGAGGACCGCATCGAGTACCCGGTGCTGCTCGGCGCGGCGCTCTGGGGGCCGTCCTTCCTTCCGGGGGGGCAGGTGGTCCACTTCACCGCGAGCGTCGTCGGGCTCTGGCTCTGCCTGCTCGTCTCCATCGCGCTGCTCCGGCGTCTTCCCGGCGCGAGCCCTTGGTGGCTGGCCGGGACGCCGGCCGTCGCGTACTTCGGTGCGCTCAACTGGGACCTGCTCCCCATCGCGCTGCTCCTCGCTGCGGTGCTGGCGGCCGAGCGGGATCGCCCGGCCGGCGCCGGCGCGCTGGCCGCGCTGGGGGTCTCGGCCACGCTATGGCCGATGGCGCTCCTGCCGGCGGCGATCGGCGATCTGGCGGGCCGGAGGCGCTTCGGGGCGCTCGCCCGGGCGGGCGGCGCGTTCCTCGCGGTGCTGCTCGCGGTGAACCTTCCGGTGGCGCTGGCGGCGCCGGCGAACTGGGCCTGGTTCTGGCGCTTCAACGGCTCCCGCTCGGCGGAGAACTCCGTCTGGGAGGTGCTGCGGGTGAAGGACCCGGCGCTGCTGAACGTGCTGGCGGGGTCCTTCCTCCTCGCGGCCGGTCTCGCCGCCGCCGCGGGGGCCTACCGCGCGGCCCCGGTCTCGCGGGCCCGGGCCGTCCGGCTCGGCACGGCCCTCGTGCTCGTCGCCTGGGTGGCCACGAACAAGGTGTGGAGCCCGCAGTACGCCCTTTACGCATTCGCCGCGGGGGCGCTGGTCGCCGGGCCGGTCTGGCTCTTCGTGGCCCTCGCCGCCGTGTCGGTGGTGGACTACCACCTGGCCTTCGAGGTCCGGTCCGGGCGCGGCCTCTTCTGGTTCTTCGACGGCTGGTACACAGCCGAGGAGGTGGTCCGCACCGCCGTCTACGCCGCCTTCGCGGCCTGGATCGCGGTCGAGCTCCGGGCCACCGGGCGCGCGGGCGGGCGGAGGGAGGCGGGGTGAGCGTTCCGGACGGCGGGCGGAAACGGGCGTGGTGGGCGGTCTTCGCCGCGGTTCCCGTGCTGGTGGTGGCCTTCCACTGGAACGCGGCCCGCCCCGGGTGGGCCTTCTCCGGCTCGGACCTCCGCTACTTCTTCTACGGAGTGCGGGAGGCGGTGGCGGCGGCCCTGCGCCACGGCGACCTGCCGCTCTGGCAGCGTGGCTTCTACATGGGCTACCCGCTCGTCGCCGACCCGCAAGCGGCGGTCTTCGCCCCCACCACCTGGCTCACCCTGCCCTGGGACGCGCCCCGCGCGCTCACCCTGGCCACGCTGCTTCACCTGACCATCGCCGGCTGGGGCATGGCGGCCTGGATGCGGCTCCGACGCCTCTCCCCCGCGTCGGGACTCCTCGCCGCGGTGCTCTTCGCCCTCGGCGCCAAGGAGACCGTCCACGTCATCCACTGGAACTTCGCCGCGACGACGGCCTTCTGGCCCTGGATGCTGGCCGGGCTCGAGGGCTTCGCCGCGGAGCGCCGTTCCCGCTGGCTCCTCGTCGCGGCGGTCGCCACCGCGCTCGCCTGGCTGGGCGGGTCGCCGCAGATGGCCCACTTCGGCTGCCTCGTGGCGGGGCTCTACGCGCTGCGCATCGCCTTCGACCTCTGGCCCACCCGGCGCGCCGACGCCGCCTGGGCGGTGGCCATCGTGCCCATCGGCTTCGTGCTCGCCGCGGTGATGGTCCTCCCCACGCTGGAGCTCTCCCGGATGGGGCCTCGCGCGGTCGTGGTGGACTACGCCTTCGTCACCAGCTGGAGGTGGCCGGACGCCTGGGGGCACGCCCTCTACGTTCTGCCGCACGCCTATGGCGACGGCCGCTGGCGCCTGAACCTGTGGGAGGCCTCGGGGTACGTGGGGATCCCGGCGCTGG
>DAIEMM010000455.1 GCA_027349605.1 Anaeromyxobacteraceae bacterium | reverse complement strand
CCCAGCTCGCGGCCCTCGAGCCCACCCGCCGGCGACGCGACCTGCACCTCCATGTCGGTGCCCTTCAGGAAACGGCGGATGGCCGCGACCAGGGGCGGGCTGCCGTCGAGCAGGAGGATGCGGTGGGCCATGATGGGATCGGGATGCTACCATCCGCCCCCGTGCCCGCGAAGCGCATCGCCCTCGCGCAGATCGACACGACCGTCGGGGACCTCGACGGCAACGCGGGGCGGATCCGCGCCTGCACCTCGCTCGCCCGGGAGGCGGGTGCGGGCCTGGTGGTCTTCCCCGAGCTGGCCGTCTGCGGCTACCCGCCGCGCGACTTCCTCGACATGCCGGAGTTCGTGGACCGCTGCGCGGCCGCTGTCGCGGAGCTGGCGCGGCCGGGCGACTGGTCTCGGGGCGTGGCGGTGGCCTTCGGGTTCCCGGAGAAGGCTCCCGGGGCTCCGCCTCCCGGGCTCTACAACGCGGTGGCCCTGGTGGACGGGGGCCGGCTCGCCGCGGTGGGGAGGAAATCGCTCCTCCCCACCTACGACGTCTTCGACGAGACCCGCTATTTCCTCCCGTCTCCCTCGAGCACGACCGCGCCCGCCGCGTCGCTGGGGCTCACCCTCGGCCTCTCGGTCTGCGAGGACATCTGGAACGACAAGCGCTTCTGGGACCGTCCCCGCTACGAGCGCGACCCCATCGCCGACCTCGTCACGGGCGGCGCCGAGCTCGTCCTCAACGTCTCCGCGTCGCCTTACGCGCTCGGCAAGGCGGCGCTCCGCGAGCGCATGCTCGGGGCGGCGGCCCGCACCCACGGCGCGCCGGTGGCCTACGTGAACCAGGTGGGCGGGAACGACTCGCTGGTCTTCGACGGCGGGTCCATGCTGGTCGGCGCGGACGGCCGGGTGCTGGCCCGGGCGCCGCTCTTCCAGGAGGCGCTGGTGGTCGCCGATCTCGACGGTGGCCAGGTCCGGATCCTCGCCCCGGACGGGAGCGCGCTGCCCGCCCCCTCGCCCCCGGACGCCACCCCCGACGGTCAGGCCGACGAGGTCTTCCGGGCGCTCGTGCTCGGGGTGCGCGACTACGTGCGCAAGTGCGGGTTCCAGAGCGCGGTGATCGGCCTCTCCGGCGGGATCGACAGCGCGCTCACCGCCGCGGTGGCGGCCGCGGCGCTCGGCCCCGGGCGCGTCACCGGGGTGGCCATGCCGTCCCGCTACAGCTCGGATCACTCCCGCGAGGACGCGCGGATCCTGGCCGAGCGGCTCGGCATCGCCTTCCGCGAGGTCCCCATCGAGCCGATGCACGCCGCCTACCTGTCGTCGCTCACCGGCGCCTTCGGGCACGCGCCCGGCGACCTCACCGAGCAGAACGTCCAGGCCCGCGTCCGCGGCCAGATCCTCATGGCGCTCTCCAACGAGACCGGGGCCCTGCTCCTCTCCACCGGCAACAAGAGCGAGCTGGCGGTGGGCTACTGCACCCTCTACGGCGACATGGCCGGAGGGCTGGCGGTGATCGGCGACCTGCCGAAGACCCTCGTCTACCGGGTCTCCCGCGCGGCCAACCGGGCGCTCGGTCGGGAGGCCATCCCGGAGCGCACCTTCACGAAACCACCCTCGGCGGAGCTGAAGCCGGGGCAGGTCGACCAGGACTCGCTGCCTCCCTACGACGTCCTCGACTACATCCTGGCCGCCTACGTCGAGGAGCGGCTGCCGTTCGAGGAGATCGTGCGGCGCGGGCACCCGGAGGACCTGGTGCGGCGCGTGCTGCGGATGGTGAACGGCAGCGAGTACAAGCGTCGCCAGGCCGCGCCGGTGCTGAAGGTGACGGGGAAGGCATTCGGGGAGGGGCGGAGGCTGCCCATCGCGCACGGGTGGAAGCCCTAGCCGCCTTCGGCCCGGCTGAGACTGCCGGGGCCGAAGGCGACCCGGTCGCGATCGCGGCGAGGGGAGCCGCGGGCCCCGTTTTCCGGGGAGCTGTGCGATCATCGGCGCCGAATGGGGAAGAGGGAGAAGGGACGGTCGGCGTCCGCACCGGTGCCGGGGCCGTTCAACGCCGGGCTGGCGGGGCTGGCGGCGCGGATGGGGGACGTGCCGGTTGTGCGGGAGGTGGCGGCGGTTCCGCGTCCCGCCGCGAAGCCGGCCGGGAGGCCGGCGCCGGGTCGCGCGGTGGTCCGGATGGAGCGGGCCGGACGGGGTGGGCGGACCGTGACGGTCGTGGAGAAGCTGGAACTGCGACCGGCGGAGCTCGAGACGTGGCTGGGGGAGCTGAAGCGTGCCCTGGGCTGCGGCGGGGTCGTGGAGGGCGCGGCGCTGGTGCTCCAGGGGGACACGCGGGATCGCGTCGGGGCCTGGCTCACGGCACGGGGCGTGAAGAAGGTGACGGTGGCCTGAGGCATGCCGTTCCTCTTCACGCCGGGAGTTCGCGACCCCGAGACCGGCGCGCGCCGCGGCGCCTTCACCACGCCGCACGGGCGGGTGGAGACGCCCGCGTTCATGCCGGTGGGGACCCGCGGGTCGGTGACCGGTCTCACGCCGGACGACCTCCGGTCGCTGGGGGCGGAAGTCGTCCTCGCCAACACCTACCACCTGCTGCTCCGCCCCGGCCTCGAATCCATGCGGCAGCTGGGCGGGCTCCACCGCTTCATGGACTGGGACCGGCCCATCCTCACCGACTCGGGCGGCTTCCAGATCTTCTCGCTCCCCTCCGACCGGACCATCACGGAGGAGGGGGCCCGCTTCAAGAGCTACATCGACTGCCGCTACCACCACCTCTCGCCGGAGACGTCGGTCGCCATGCAGGAGGCGC
>DAIEMM010000452.1 GCA_027349605.1 Anaeromyxobacteraceae bacterium | reverse complement strand
CGGGATGCGGTTCAGGAAGGCGACGACGACGAGCCCGACGACGGCGAAGGCGGTGGCGGCGATCATGGTGTGTGCTCCTTTCACCTGACCGCTTTCGCAACAGACGGGCCAGATCGCCCGCTCCGAAGACCCTCCGGATTTCCCCCTTCATGTCACCGGCTTGCGAACGGGCTCGCCCGGCGCTCCCCGGACTGTAGGGATTCTCGTCGGTGAGCTTCCCGACGCGACCCGCCGCCCGGATCCCCTCCAACCCCTCGGGATCCCGCCCGGATCGCCCCTCCCCAGGCCCTTGTCACTTTTCTCACCGGCTCGCTGGGATTCTCGACACCCCGACGGGTCGAAGGCTCTCCCGAGGGATGGACTACTGTGCCCGGCCGGGGGTGTGATGAAGAACGACGTGAAGGTCGCCGTGATGCTGGGCGTGGCGCTCGCCCTCTTCTTCCTCGTGAAGCACTACTTCCCGCTCGCGGGTGCCGGGCGGTAGAGCCGCAGCCCACGCAGCCGCGTTCGCCCTCCTCGGCGCACGGGCCGAAGAGGAGAGTTGCGCCCACGCACGCCGGTGCTCGGTGATATCGCCCGATCCGGTCAATAACTGTTCGTCCGGGACGGGTCGCCTATACTCCAGGCGGTATTTTCATCTTCGCCCGACCAGGAGGACCGTGATCAACGAACGGGAGATCGCCGCGCTGGTGGCGCGGTTCGGCATGGGCAACCAGCTGAACGGCGGCCTCCTGCTCGTCGACGACGAGCCCAACAACCTCGTGGTCCTGCGGGGTTTCCTCGACGACGAGGAGCGCTGGCAGGTGCACTCCGCCGCTTCCGGCGAGGAGGCGCTCGCCATCGCCGAGAAGGTGCCCCTCGACGTGGTGGTGACCGACCACCGCATGCCGGGGATGACCGGCGTGGACCTGCTCGAGAAGCTCCGGCGGATGCGCCCGGACGTGGCCGGAATCGTCCTGACCGGCTACGCCGACATGGACGCGCTCGAGTCGGCCATCAACCGGGCCAACGCCTTCCGGTTCCTGCGCAAGCCCTGGGAACCTGCCGACATCCTCGAGGCCATCGTGCAGGCCTGCAACCAGGTCTCGCAGCGGCGCATCATCGGGCGCCTGGTCTCCCTGCTCTCCGAGCGGGGCGAGATGCTCCGCGCCTCCTTCGAGGAGGTGAAGCGGCAGCAGCAGGCGCTCCTCCACCTGGAGCTGGTCGGAACCGTGGGCCGGCTCGCCACGGGCGTCACCCACGACCTGCGCAACATGGTGACCAGCCTGCGCGAGGTCGAGTACCAGCTCTCCCAGCACGCGACCTCCCCGGAGCTGCGCGAGACCTTCACCTTGGGTCTCGCCCACGTCGAGAGGCTGCTCTCCACGCTGAAGACGCTCCAGGACTTCGCGCACGCCGGGAAGCTGGAGATCGCGCGCGCCCCGGCCGACCCGGCCGACGTGGTGCGGGACGCGGTGACCATCTCCCGCATGGACCTCCATTTCCGCCTGCGGCGGCTGGTGGTGGACGTATCCCCCGACCTCCCCCCTCTCCAGGCCGACCGCCTCAAGCTTTCGCAGGCGCTCGTCAACCTGATCCAGAACGCGGTGCAGGCCACCGGCAAGGACTCGACCGTGCGCATCGCCGCACGCCCGGTGGAAGGGGGCGGCGTGGAGCTGGCCGTGGAGGACGACGGCCCCGGCGTCGAGCCGGAGCTCCGGGCGCGCATCTTCCAGCCCTTCACCACGGGGAAGAGCTCCGCCGGCCTCGGGATGGGACTCTACATGGCCCGCCTGATCGTCGAGTCGCACGGCGGCACCATCCGGCTGGTCGACCGCCCCGCCGGCGGCGCCCGCTTCGAGCTCCACATCCCGGCCTCCACCGATCCGTCCACCACCTGACGTTCACCCCGCACGACCACCTCGGACGACACCTTGGAAAAGAAGCTCCACATCCAGCTGCTCGAATCCCCGTCGCCAGACTCTCCTCCGGCCTCCCCGTCCGTTCCGCTCGGGTCCCGTCCCCATCGGTACGAGGAGCTGGAGGGAGCGGAAGGGCGGGCGGTCTTCTTCCGGCCGCATCGGCACACGGCGGCCGACCTCGCCCCCCTGCACGGCACGATGGCGGTGACCATCGACGGCGTCCGGCGGGAATGCGCCGTCCTCGACGTGAGCCAGAACGGCGCCGCGGTGGCCTGGCCCCCGGGGCTTCCCGTCCGCAAGGGCAGGCTGGTCCCGGCCGTCCTCCGGTTCGACTCGCACCAGGCCTTCAGCGGCAACGTGCGCATCGGCTCGGTCCGGGAGTCGGGGGGCGCGGCGGTGGCGGGCCTCTCCTTCGACAACTTCCTCCTCGACGTCGACGAGATCCTGAACCTGCGCACCCTGCGGGCCTGGGCCTCCGGCGCGGGGAGCGCGCGGGTGCAGGACCGGCCCTGGGGCGTCTCCTCCGGGGAGCGGTTCCAGGCGCGAGTGGCCGAGCTGCGCCTGCTCCTCGAGGACGGCCGGGAGCAGCTCGACGGCCTCGAGCGGCAGCTCCCCTGGCACGCGCTCCACGGCGCACACAGCCCGGTCCTCACCGCGCTGGAACGGTCGCTGCGCACCCGCTTCGTCCCCGAGTTCGTCCGCTTGACCGAGGCCGTCGACGCGTAGATCCGCGGCCTTCCCGGCGCCCACCGCAACGAGCAGGCCCGCCAGTGGGCCATCCGGCACGTCCAGGAGTTCCTCATGACCTCGCCGGGGCTCCGGCGCGCCTTCGAGAAGCCGTTCGGGTACCCCGGCGACTACGAGGTGATGAACGCCATCTACGAGCGCTTCTACGAGGGCTCCACCCTCTTCGCCCGCTCGGTCGGCCTGGCCTTCTCCGAGGCGCTCTGCTCCAAGGCGGTCCGGTTCCGGAAGGA
>DAIEMM010000445.1 GCA_027349605.1 Anaeromyxobacteraceae bacterium | reverse complement strand
CGCATGGGGGCCTCCCAGCGGGTCACCGTCCGGCTTCGCGGGGTCGAGGTGGTCACCTTCCGGCGCGAGGGGAAGGGTCCTGCCGCGCTGGCGTACGCCTCCCTCGGCCCGCACCTGCTGCTCGCCTCCGGGCCGGACGCGCCCGAGGCGGTGACCGCCGCCGCCACCCTCCCGGAGGAACGATCGCTCTGGAAGAGCCCGCTCGCCGCGAGGGCGCGCGAGGCGCTCGGTCCAGGCTGGATCGCCACCGTGGTCGCCCCCCCGGGCTCGCCGGCGCTGGCGGACGTCCGGGTGGCGCGCGACGGCGCCGCGCTCGGATTGCGCGCCGAGACCGCCAGGCTGGGCCTGCGCCTCGCGCTCCTGCTCTCGCCGGAGCGGGAGGCCTGGTGGAAGGCCCTGCGGGGAGAGGGCCCGGTGGACGGAGGGGGGATGGCGCTGCTCCCGCCCGAGGCCGCGCTGGTCCTGCGCTGGAGCGGCGATCCGGCCGAGGCGGCACGCCGGCTCGAGCCCTGGTATCCACCAGCGGTGAAGAGGGCCCTGGCCACCCACCGCCTCGACCCGGTGGCCGGCCTGGCCCCGGCCTTCGGTCCGGCCGCCGCCCTCTCGCTGACGCTCGCCCCCACCTTCACGGTGGCCGACTTCTCCTCCCCGCGCTTCGACCTGCGCCGGCTGGACCCGTTCTCGCTCGTCCGCCTCGACGCCGCGCTCCCGGTGCGGAACGCGGCGGCGCTGCGCGCCTTCCTCTCCCGGCTCCAGAAGGCCGGGCCCCGCCTCTCCCTCAAGGTGGTCCCCCGCGGACCGGCCGCGGAACCCACCGGATGGACGATCACCTGGGGAAAGGCCCAGCTCGGGCTCTCGCTCTCCGGGGGCAGGCTCCTCGTCGCAGGCGGCGCGCCGCGCCTCGCCGCGCTGGAGGGCAGGGCGGCGGGCGGCGAGGGCTACGCCGCGTCCGGTCCGGCGGCCCGCACCGCCCTCACCACCGGCCTGGGCGGGGCCGTCCTCGACGTCGAGCACCTGGCCCGGTCGGTCGAGGCGCTCCCCGAGGAGGCGTACGGCACCGGGCCCAACGCGGTGGTGATGCGCTCGCTCGTCAACCGCTACCTGGAGCCGGCGACCGCCGTCTCCGCCGTCGCGCTGCGCCTCGAGCTCGCACCCGGAGCGGCGCTCCTGGACCTGGACGTCGAGGGGCGGACCGAGCCCAAGCCGAGCCCGTGATCTCCCTCCGCCACATCCGCAAGCGCTTCCGCGACGGAGAACGCGAGGTCGAGGTGCTGCGCGACCTCGACCTGGATGTGGCGCGGGGCGGCTTCACCGCGGTGGTCGGGCCGTCCGGGTCGGGGAAGTCGACGCTGCTCTACGTCGCCGGAGGGCTCGACGCCGACTTCGAGGGCGACGCGGTGGTGGCCGGCAGCGATCTGAAATCCCTCTCCGCCCGCGAGCGCGCCGCCTTCCGGAACGGGTCGGTGGGCTTCGTCTTCCAGTCCTTCAACCTGCTCCCCGCCCTCTCCGCCGCGGAGAACACCCTGCTGCCGGGGCTCTTCGTGCCGCGCGGAGCGCCGGCCCCGTCGCTCGGCCAGCTTCGCGGCCGCGCTCTCGAGGCGCTCGACCGGGTGGGGCTCGCCGACAAGGCGGAGCGGCTGCCCGGCCGCCTCTCCGGCGGGGAGCGCCAGCGCGTGGCCATCGCCCGGGCGCTCCTCTCCCGGCCCGCCGTGCTGCTCGCCGACGAGCCCACCGGAAACCTGGACGCCGTGAGCGGGGAGGCGGTCATCCAGCTCTTCTCGGCCATGGTTCGCGACGGGGTCACGGTGCTCGTGGTCACGCACGAGGAGCGGGTCTCCGAGGCCGCGGAGCAGGTGCTCCACCTCGAGGGCGGGAGGCTCCGGTGACGGCCCCATGAGGCTCCGCTCCCTCGTCCACCTGGCCTCGCTCAACCTGCGCTCCGACCTGCGCGGCACGGCGGTGAACACCGCGGCCGCCTGCGTAGGCGCCGCGGCGCTGGTGTTCTTCGTGGCCTTCGGCATGGGGGTGGGACAGGCCGCCCGCCTCCTCTTCCCGGGCGACGCGCGCCTCGTCGAGGTGGTCCCCGGCGCGGTCTCGCTGGGAGCGGCGCTGGGAGGCGGGGCTCTCGACGACGCGGCGGTGGAGCGGTTGCGGGAGCTCCCCGGCGTGGAGGGCGCCTGGCGGCGCCTCTCCCTGCGCGTGCCCATCGCGGCGAGCCGGCCCCCCGAGGGCGTCCGGATGAACTGGCCCGCCGGCTTCACGGTCCAGGTGCCGGTGGTGGGGGTCGACCGTGGGCTCGTCGCCGCCGACCTCGCGCCCGGCCAGAAGTTCGAGGACCCGCCCGCCGGGAAGGCCATCCCCGTCGTCGCCTCGCGCCGCCTGCTCGAGGTCTACGACAAGACCATCGCCCCGGCCTGGAACCTGCGCCGGCTCCCCCCGGGCCTCGACCTCATGGGGTTGCAGATCCCGGTGCGGGTGGGCTTCTCCATCATCCCCCAGAAGACCGAGGACCGGGTCTACGACGCGCACCTGGCCCTGGCCGGCCTCTCCGACCGCATCCCCCTCTACTCCCTGGCCGTGCCCGTCGAGACGGTGCGGCGTCTTCACGAGGAGTACGGGAAGGCCGACGCCGGCTACAGCTCGGTGGTCCTCGAGGTGCGGCGCCCCGACGACGTGCCGGACGTCGCCGCCGCGGTGCGCCGCATGGGCTTCGCCGTCGACGAGGGGGAGCGGGCCATGGCCGA
>DAIEMM010000429.1 GCA_027349605.1 Anaeromyxobacteraceae bacterium | reverse complement strand
ATGGCGGCCGCGCAGCCCGACCCGGCGGCGGTCACCGCCTGCCGGTAGTTCGGATCGGCCACGTCCCCGGCGGCGAAGACCCCCTCCCGGCTCGTGCGCGTGGAGGGCGCCCGCACGTTCAGGTAGCCGACCTCGTTCATGTCGAGCTGGCCCTTGAAGACCCCGGTGTTGGGCTCGTGGCCGATGGCGAGGAAGAAGCCCTGGACCTTGAGATCCCAGGTGCTCCCGTCCTTCGTGCTCCTGAGCCGGAGGCCGGTCATGGCCTTCCCGTCGCCGAGGACCTCGTCCACCCCCGCGTTCCAGACGAACTCGATCTTGGGGTTCTTGCGGGCCCTCTCCTGCATCACCTTCGACGCGCGGAGCTCCGCGCGCCGGTGCACCAGGTAGACCTTGTTCGCGTACTTGGTGAGGAAGTTGGCCTCCTCGATCGCGGTGTCGCCTCCGCCCACCACGGCGACGTCCACGCCCCGGAAGAAGAAGCCGTCGCAGGTGGCGCAGGCCGACACGCCCTTGCCCTGGTAGGCCTTCTCGGACGGGATGCCCAGCCACTTGGCGGACGCCCCGGTGGCCACGATCACGGCGTCGGCCGTGTAGGCCTGGCCCTCGCTCCAGAGCTGGAAGGGCCGGGTGCTGAGGTCGACGCGCGTCACCTCACCGGCGACGAAGCGGGTGCCGAAGCGCTCGGCCTGCGCCTTCATGCGCTCCATGAGCTCGGGGCCCATCACCCCCTCGGCGAAGCCGGGGTAGTTCTCCACCTCGGTGGTGATGGTCAGCTGGCCGCCGGGCTGCATCCCCTCGAAGAGGAGCGGGGTGAGGTTCGCGCGCGCTGCGTAGAGCGCCGCGGTGTAGCCGGCAGGGCCGGACCCGACGATCACCAGCTTCTCGTGCTGGGGCATGTTTCCTCCAGGTATGGGGGCTCGATCGATCTAGCCCCTTCGAGCCCGGAAGTCACGGGGAGGTTCGGGGCGCCGCCGCGTGCTAGCATCGCCCCGTGCTCCCGAGCGTGATGCGCCGCTGCGCCCTCTTCGAGTCCCTCTCCGCCGAGCAGCTCGAACGGGTCGCGGCGATCGCGGCCCCCCGGGAGGTCCCGGAGGGCGAGGACGTCTTCCGGGAGGGCTCCACGGGCGACGAGATGTACGTCGTCCTGTCCGGGACGATCCGCATCTCGAAGGAGATCCCCGGAGCGGGCGAGGAGGCGCTCTCGCTGCTCGGGCCGGGGAGCACCTTCGGCGAGATGGCGGCCATCGACGACGCGCCGCGGTCGGCCGACGCCGTCGCGCACACCGCCTGCTCGCTCCTCGCCATCCGCCGCGAGGACCTCGACCGGGTCATGTTCCTCGACAAGGACCTGGCCTACGCGCTGCTCTGGGCCTTCGTCCGGACGCTCTCGTCGCGCCTCCGGGAGACGAGCGAGAAGCTGCGCGCGTTCTACGCGATCGCGGGACCGCGGGGCGGGACCCCTCCAAACGAAAGGCCCGAGACACCTCGGGTTCTCGGGGGGGACGAGAACTCGCCGTGCCTCGGGCTGGAGGAGCCAAACAGCAGCACCGATGGGCGGAATCTGCGGGAGCCGTGCCAAGGCGGCTAGGACTCAAGCTGTCGTCGTTGCTGGAGATTCCGCACGAACCGGCATGGGGCTCCGCGCACCCTGGGTCAGGAAGTGCGACCCGGACCTACCCCGGGCGCCGCGCCGAGAAGAGGATGCGCTGGTAGGTGTACAGGTAGGGGCGCTCGTCCGGGATGGCCGCCACGATCCGGCGCCGGTAGGTCTCGAGGTACCGGTGCCAGAGGTCGGGGGGCAGCCGCTTCTCGTAATCGGTGAGCAGCGTGCCCCGGCACCATTCCACGACGTCGGCGGGCTCGGAGAGCTCGTGGACGTAGACCTGCAACCGCGACTCCTCCTCGACCAGGCCGAGCCGCCTGAGCTGGAGCGCGTACTCCACCGGAGTGAGCACCGAGCGGTGGCGCACGTAGCCCTCGAGCGCCGTGGCGAAGGGCTCCTCGCGCGCCAGCTCGTTGGCCAGCCGGTGGGAGGCGTGGGTCTGGTTGGCCGGTACCTGCACCGCGATCTGCCCTCCCGGGGCGAGCAGGCCGGTGAGGCGCACCAGCAGCGCGGGGTGGTCGGGAACCCAGTGCAGCGCCGCATTGGAGAGGACGAGGTCGTAGCCGGTCTTCTCGGGGTCCTCGAAGCGGGCGATGTCGCCGATCGCGAAGGAGAGGCCGTCCCCGGCGAGCGGCTGCGCCTTCTCGAGCATCGCCGGGGAGGAGTCGACGCCGAGGGTGGATCGCGCCCGGAGGCGCTTGTGGGCCTCGGCGGTGAGCTCGCCGGTCCCGCAGCCCAGGTCGACCA
>DAIEMM010000388.1 GCA_027349605.1 Anaeromyxobacteraceae bacterium | reverse complement strand
CCAACCCGGAGGCCGGCAAGCTCATCGTGGTCGACGGCGTCTACTCGATGGAAGGTGACCTTGCGAACCTCCCGGCCATCGCTGAGCTGAAGCGGAAGTACGGGGCCCGGCTCATGGTCGACGAGGCCCACGGGTTCGGCGTCATGGGGCCTGGCGGAAAGGGCACTGGCGAGCATTTCGGGGTTCACGACGACGTGGACCTCATCATGACGACGTTCTCCAAGTCCCTTGCCTCGATCGGCGGCGTGATCGCCGGGCCAGCCGACGTCATCAACTGGATCAAGCACAAGGCCCGGGCGCTGGTGTTCAGCGCCTCGATGACCCCTCCCGCGGCGGCGGCAGCGCTCAAGGCACTGGACATCATCGAGCAGGAACCGGAGCGGCGCGAGCGGCTCTGGGACATCTCAGAGCGCGTCCACCGGGAACTCAGGGGGATGGGATTCGACACCCAGCCGTCCGTGTCCCCGGTGGTGCCGGTGGTCGTGGGGGACCAGGCCCTGACCTTCAAGTTCTGGAGGAAGCTCACCGACTTGGGCCTGTTCGCGAGTCCCGTCGTGAAGCCCGCGGTCGAGAAGGAACTGGTGCGGACGGTCTTCATGGCCACCCATACCGACGACCACATCGACCGTGCCCTGGAGATGTTCCAGAAGGCGGGGCGCGACCTGGGGTTGATCCCGTCCGAGCGTCCGCACACCCGCGTCGAGGTGAAGATGGCCCGCCCGGGCGTGACCGGCTTCTACTCCTCGCACGAGGGCGATACGACGGCGACCGGCACCCAGGACGGCGGCACCCGTCTCGAGATCCTGGACGTCCTGACGCAGGCGGACGAGCCCTGGTCCCGTCGCCTCTCGAACGCGGCCGAGATGATCACCTGGCGCGCGATCAACGCGGGGCCGGACGACGTGAAGCAACTGAAGGAACTCCCCGTGAAGCTCTGGGAGAAGCGGCGCCAGCTTCCGACGATGCTCCTCTCGGCGGGCATGAACTTCATGACGCGACGGCAGCAGAACGGCAACAACTCCCAGCGGGACGCCTGAAGCGTTCCCCACTCGCCAGGATCCCGCCATGAACAGGCCCGTCGTCGTGCCGGACATCACCGAGGTCGCGCACCCCGCCAAGGACGTCGAGGTTTCCCTCGTCATGTCCGGCATCGAGAAGGACCGCTTCATCCGGTTCCCGTTCGAGGTGTACCGGGACGACCCCTTCTGGGTTCCCCCGCTCGTCATGGAACGGCACGAGTTCCTCGATGCGTCCAAGAACCCCTTCTTCCGCCACGCCGAGGTTGCGCTTTTCCTGGCGCGCCGCGAGGGGAAGATCGTGGGGCGGATCGCGGCCGTCGAGGACCGGAATTACAACGCGTTTCACGGCTGCAAGGTGGCGTACTTCGGACTGTTCGAGTCCATCGACGACCCGGGAGTGGCGGCAGCGCTGGTGGCCGCCGCGAAGAACTGGGCGCGGTGGCGCGGACTTGCCCAACTCATCGGTCCGATGAACCTGTCGACGAACCAGGAGTGTGGGCTCCTCGTGGACGGCTTCGATTCGTCCCCCTACGTGATGATGCCGTACAACCCGCCCTACTACGCGGACCTAATCGAGGCCTGCGGGTTCCGGAAGGCCAAGGACCTGTTCGCGTTCGAGCGGTCCGCGAAGGTGCCGGCCCCGGAGCGGTTCATCCGCGTCGCGGACAAGATCCGGGCCCATGAGGGAATCACCGTGCGCCCCCTGGACGTCGCCAACTTCGAGGCCGAGGTCGTCCGGATCAAGGCCGTCTACAACTCGGCCTGGGAAAAGAACTGGGGATTCGTCCCCATGACCGACGCCGAGTTCGACAAGCTGGCGAAGGACCTGAAGCAACTGGTGGTACCGGAACTGGCACTCGTGGCCGAGGCCCACGGCGAGCCCATCGCCTTTTCCCTCACGGTGCCGGACATCAACCAGGCGTTCAAGAAGGTGGGGGGGCAACTCACCACCTTTGGGCTCCCGATCGGGCTGGCGAAGCTCCTCTGGTATCAGAAGCGGATCACCAAGGTCCGCCTCATGGCGCTCGGCATCAAGGAGGGCTGGCGCCGTCGTGGAATCGACGCGGTCCTCATCGTCGAGACCATCCGTCGCGCGGACCAGGCCGGCTACGAGGGAGGCGAAGTCAGCTGGACCCTCGAGGACAACACCCTCATCAACAAGGCCATCGAGTCGGCAGGGGCGAGGCGGTCCAAGGTCTACCGCCTCTACGAAATGCCGGTCGAATAGGCCGTGCGCTGGTTCGTCACCGGGGCGACGGGGTTCATCGGAGCGACTCTCGTCGAGAGGCTGCGCGCACGGGGCGATGAGGTGCTCGCCCTGGTCCGGGATCCGGGGCGTGCGTCCGAACTGCGAGCGATGGGGGCGTTACTGGTGCGGGGTGACGTGGCCCGGCCGGATTCACTCACGGATGCGGTGCCGGAGGTGGACGTAGTCGTCCACCTCGCCGGCCTCGTCAAGGCGCTGACCCGAGAGGAGCTCTTCGAGGTCAATGCGGCGGGAACCCGGTCCCTGGCAGGGGTCGCCGCTCGGTCCGGGCGGGCGAAATTCGTCCTCGTCTCATCCCTGGCGGCCGCGGGTCCTTCGACGCCAGGGCGACCCAGGCTCGAGACCGATCGTCCGGCACCGGTGAGCATGTACGGCCAGAGCAAGCTCGCGGCCGAAGAAGCCCTACGCTCCTTTGCGTCGGTTCTCGAAGGCTCCATCATCCGCCCCCCGATCGTCTACGGACCGCGGGACAAGGAGTTCCTGCCATCGCTCTTCCGGCTGGCCAGGACGGGAGTGATCGCAAAGTCAGGCCTGGGTGAGAAGCATTACAGCCTGGTCCACGTCGACGACCTGGTCGCCTTGATCATCGACGTTGCCGAGCGAGGAGCCCGGGTCGACGAGGCGGGATCGTCCGGAGTCTATTTTTGCGCTGACGAGGTGGACTACACCTGGGAGGCGCTTGCGCGTGGCGCGATGACGGCACTGGGGAGGCGGGGGACCGTCATCCCCGTGCCAGAGGTCGTCACCTGGATCGCGGCCGGAGCATCGTCGGCCGCCGCACGCATCACGGGGCGCCCGGCCATCCTCTCCCTGGACAAGATGATGGAGATTCGCGAGCCGGCATGGACGTGCTCGGCCGAGAAGGCACGACGGGAACTCGGGTGGAGGGCTCGCGTCCCGTTCGTCGAAGGGATGCGGGATTCCGTGAGGTGGTTTCGCGAGCGTGGCCTCGTCTGAGTCGTTCGCTCAGCCGCCTGGCAATCCCTCGGTCGCCGCGAAGGCGGCGGCAATCCAGCGAGCGGCGCCGAAGAACGGGCGCCGCACGAGGTCGGGCCGGTGGCGGCTCACGCGCCTTGCGATCCCTTGGGTGAAGAGGCGCAGGTACGCAACCATTCGCTCGCCGGCGCTCCTCCCGAGCGCGGTATAGGCCGGGGAATCGGATACGAGCGGGTCAGGCAGGCCGAACGCGTAGTGGCCGTGGCTCGACCACGGCCAATCGCGAGGGCGACTCACCATGCCCGCCCGGACCGGATTCAAGTCGCCGTACAGCATCACCTCGAGCTCGCGCCTCCCACCGTGCTGAATCCGGGGTGACCCGAGCCGTTCCATCACGACCTGGCCGCGGCCGCCGGTCCGCCGGTTGGACCATCGAGCAAAGCACTGGTTGACCACCTTCCAGAAGGCGCTGAACGCCGACTGGCCCATGGTGGACCTGCAAAGCACGTGCGGGTGGGTGCTCATGAGGCAGTAGCTGCGGATCTCGATGCCGTACCGGTCCTTGTACTTCGCGAGAAGGCCGAGGAATTTCTGGCGGGCGTCGTCGTCGGCGAGAACTGGGGACCTATTGTGGCTCCGCCAGAAGCAGTGATGCGTCGTTCCGGGGCCGACGAGGCGGGATCGTGGGATGCGCGGCACGAGCCCGTCATTAGCAAGCCCCGGGCCGAGACGGATTCATCGAGACGTCGGTGTCCTACGTCTCGATGTCCCGACGTCAGTGTCCGGCACGGGCCGAGGCGACGTCAGTGTCCGGCACGGGCCGAGGAGCGCTCCTCGCGGGGCATGGTCCCGAAAACATAGTCCCAGATGGGCGTGGAGACACCGTACCTGGCCTCAGGCGACTTGAAGTGATGCAGGTAGTGATGCTTCCTCAGCTTCGCACCGGTCTCGGTTCGAGGCTTCAGGTGATGCACGGCGTAATGGGTGAGGTCGTACCAGACGTAACCTGCCACGAGTCCGGCGAAGAACGGGAAGAAGAAGCGAGGTCCGATCGCGAGAAAAATCGGATAGCCCAGGATGACAGCGAGGAGGGCCGACATGACGGGCGGCATCACGAGGCGGTCCGGGTCGTGGGGCCAGTCGTGGTGGACACCGTGGATGAGGAAGTGGACGTCCTGGGCAAACTGCGAGTTCGGGCTCGGCGTGAAGTGAAACACCCATCGGTGAAGGACGTACTCGAGCAGCGTCCAGAATGCGAGGCCGCCCAGGAGGGCCCCGGCGAACGCTCCCCTCGAAACATCCGGCACCTGCAGCCCCAGGTAGACGAGATACCCGACCACCGGTACCCAGACCACGACCACCTGCCAAGGCTTGACTCGCGACAAGTACTTTTCGATCCAGTCCACCCGGAACATCCGCGGGCTGCCATTTTGCGGTGCGTGGTGGCCCTGGGGCCGAGGCACGAGCCAGAACATGGTGCTTCTCCTCGAGGTTGCTGGGCCTGCTGGAACCGGGTGCCGGACATTGTAGGACGACGCGCCCTCCTCTCGCGGAGAATTGCAGGACTGTCAAGGCCTTGAAGGCAAGGCAGGAGCGTGGCAAGAGGCTCGCCCCGTGGTCGACCTGTCCCATCTCAATGCGCCGCAGCGGCAGGCCGTCACTTTCGGACAGGGTCCGGCACTGGTCCTGGCCGGTGCGGGTTCCGGAAAGACCCGAGTCATCGCGCATCGAATCGCATGGTTGGTCGAGCAGGGCGCCGACCCGGAATCGATCCTGGCGGTGACCTTCACGAACAAGGCCGCCATCGAGATGCGGGCCAGGGTGAAGGCGCTGTCGCGGGAGGCCGCAGCGAAGAGCCAGGTTGCCACGTTTCACAGCTTCGGGCTCTGGTTCCTTCGGAAGGAACACCTCGCGGCAGGTCTTCCGAAGTGGTTTTCCATCTGCGATGCCGGGGATCAGCTCAGTCTGGCGAAACGTTGCCTTCGCGATCTCCAGATGGACTCGCGGAAGTTCGATGTCCGGAAACTGCTCGGAATACTGTCCCGCAGGAAGAGTGCGCTCCCTGGCTCCCGTCCGGGCTCCACGCGTGTTCCGGTGCCGGACGAGGACTACGAGGCCATCTCCGACCTGTTGCTTCCGCGCTACGAGCAGGCGCTGCGCGCCCAGCGTTCGCTCGACTTTGACGACCTCATGGTCCGCCCGGTGGCCCTCCTCGGCGCGGATCGAGCGCTGCGGCGCTCCTATCGCGAGAAGTTCCGGCACGTGCTCGTCGACGAGTTCCAGGACACGAACCGCGTGCAACTGCGACTCCTCGAGTTGCTCTGCGTGGAGGATGCTCCGTCGCCGACGCGCGGTGCCGGACGTCGGGCGGGTGGAGCAGGGCGCGGCGGTCGAGCCGGACGTGATGTCGGACTCAGAGACGAAGACCCTCGACGAGGTCTTTCGCCGACCGCGGATGTGAATCCTCCGTCCGCCTGGGCAGGACGCAGCCTATGTGCTGTCGGAGACGACGATCAGGCCATCTACGGCTGGCGGGGGGCGGACGTTGGCAACATCCTGAGATTCGAGAAGGACTTCCCCGGTGCCCTGGTCGTTCGCCTCGAGCAGAACTACCGTTCCGCGGGCCGCATCCTGGATTGCGCGAACGGGGTCATCGCCCGGTCGGCTGCCCGGAGGCCGAAGCGCCTCTGGACCGAGGCCGGGCCTGGCGACCCGGTCCGCGTCGTCGCGCTTCCGGACGAGCAGGAGGAGTCGCGCTTCGTCGCGGGCGAGATCGGCCGAGGTCTGGGTCTCGGGCGCAAGGCATCGGAATTCGCCGTCCTCTATCGCTTGAATGCCCAGAGCCAACCCCTCGAGGAAGCCTTCAGGGAGGTCGGCATTCCCCACAAGGTGAAAGGCGGACCTGCCTTCTTCGAGCGGGCCGAGGTTCGAGACGTCATCGGATGGCTGAAGATATGTGCTTTTCCCGACGACGATCTCGCCCTTGCGCGGGTCGTCAACGTGCCACCCCGGGGAATTGGCGACGTTGCCATGGAGAGGCTCGGCAACTGGGCAGCCCAGAAAGGCGTGCCTGTCGCCGCTGCGCTGCGCGATGCCGACCAGGTGCCGGACATTCCCCGGGGCGCTCCCGACAAGATGGCGCAACTGGCGGAGACCCTCGACCTCTTCCGACGCCGCTTCGGCCCGGGGAGGATTGCCGAACCGGCCCGGGCGATGTTCGACGACCTCGACCTCCGGAACTGTCTCCGCCGGAGCGTCGTGTCGGCCGAAGCGGGGGCGCGAAAGGCCGAGGCAGTCGATTCCGTCCTGAGGTCGCTCGAATGGCACGAGCGTCGGGATCCCAAGGCGACGCTCGCGACGTTCCTTCACCGACTCGCGCTCGACTCCCGGGACGAGGAGCCCGAGGACGTCGACGGGGTCACGCTCATGACGCTGCACTCGGCCAAGGGGCTCGAGTTCCCGGTCGTGTTCCTCGTCGGAGTCGAGGAAGACCTGCTGCCGGTCTCGGGAATCCAGGGCGAGGCCAGCGACCTCGAGGAGGAGCGGAGGCTCGCATACGTTGGAATCACTCGGGCCCGGGAGACGCTCTGGCTCACCAGGGCTTCCGCGCGGACGCGGCGCGGACGCGTGGAGCCGCGCACGCCCAGCCGATTCCTCGAGGACTTGCCCGCGGAGGCCCATGTCCGGCACGACCCGGCATCGGGGGAATCCCAGGAGGCAACGTCGGCACTATCGGCGGAGGTCCTCCAGGCGCTCCGTGCAAGGCTCGGCGGCCGCACCTGAAAGCAGACTTGGCTTGACGCACGGTGTCGTCGGCCGCTAAAGGGTTCGTCTGCGACGCCGCCCCACGGACCCCCTCCGCGGAGTGCCGGCGACTCGAAGGAGGCAGGAACATGACGACTCCAGCTCGAACCGTTGCAGGCACACTCGCTGCGGTCCTCGTCGCGCTCGTCCCCTCCCAGGCGTCGGCCCAGTCCGACGCCGCAGCCCGGTCCGGTCTCTCCGGGTGGAGCGTGGTGGGCACGGAGACCGTGTCCGGCCGGCCCTCCGTGGACGTCCAGACCGGCTGGCCGAGCACCACGTTCGGTTACACGTTCGGGATGTCGCCCAGCGCCGACGTCAGCCTGCGGCTCGGGCTGCTCTACGGGTACGAGGGAACCACCTCGAGCCAGTTCGGCCTCTCCTTCTACGCGCCGATGCGGTTCCAGCTCGTCCAGGCCCGCGACTTCAAGCTCCTCTTCCACGTCGACCCGGGCCTCAAGCTGTACACGATGAGCAATGCCCAGTTCGGCTTCCAGTTCCCCGTCGGCCTGGTGATGGGCTTCCCGGTCCAGCCCAACCTCGAGATCGGCGTCGGCCTCGACTTCAACATGACCCTGCTCGTCACCGGGAACTTCGCCCCGCAGTTCATCTTCGGGCCGGCCGCCGGCCCGTACGTCGAGTACCACCCGACGCCCAATCTCGCCGTCGGCCTCAACACCCGCTTCGGGGCCTCCATCGACGCCTACTCGTCCTACCAGGGAATCCCCGGAGGGACGGGCACGGAATTCGCCTTCACGACGCAGCTCTTCCTGGGCTACCGCCTGC
Source organism: Anaeromyxobacteraceae bacterium (assembly GCA_027349605.1). GTDB lineage: Bacteria > Myxococcota > Myxococcia > Myxococcales > Anaeromyxobacteraceae > CAIOAK01. Next base: position 173 of record DAIEMM010000388.1, on the reverse strand, counting down.
CTTAGCCCGCAAACCTCCACGTCCGGCACCGGCTGGCAGCACCGGCTGGCATCGGCCGCTCTTCGGCCGATCCGACCTTCCTTGACAACGGGGGGGGGTTCCGCTAGGAACGCCCCTTCCGAATTGCTCGAAACACCAGGTTTTCCATGAACAAGGCTACTCACAGCACCACC
>DAIEMM010000380.1 GCA_027349605.1 Anaeromyxobacteraceae bacterium | reverse complement strand
GTTGCAGGAGGGGCAGTCGAAGTCCTTGAAGGTCCGCCTCTTGCCCTGCTTCTCTCCGGGGTCCTGCGGTTCGTCGTCGATGCCATGCGGGTCGTACGGCATGGCCCGCAGAGTAGCCATTCCCTTCCGCCACCGCGACAGGGATGTCTCACCGCGGCCTCCCCTTCAGGGGCGCCAGGCTTCTTCATCCTCCCACTTTCCCGGCACTTACCTGCCCCCCGAACCCTGGCGCTCTCCTTGCTCTCCATCCAGGTAGACCATGCCCGCCCCCCTCTCGACGCGCGCCCGGATCGCCCTCGCCACGCTGGCTCTCCTCGCCGCCCCTGCGGCCCGTGCGGCCGGAGGCTTCGCGCCCGGCGAGCAGATCGACTTCACCATCGACTACCTGGGCATCCGCACGGGGGAGGCCAGCATCGTGGTCGGGGAGCCCGCGGGAACCATCTGGCCGGTCATCGCCAAGGCCCGCACCGATGGCCTGGCGAGCATCGTCGACATCCGCGAGCACTTCGTCTCCTACTGGGACTCGGAGAGACGACTCCCCCGCGGTTCCGACCTGCAGGCCATCGAGGTGGGCGACCGCCACAGCGACAGCGCCCGGTTCGACCGGGACACCGGCAAGGCCACCATCCGCATCACCCGCAGGGGGAACAGGGTCGAGAACACCTACCCGCTCGACCCGGAGGCGCAGGACTTCGCGAGCTCCCTGCTCTGGCTGCGCACCCAGCCCCTCGCCGAGGGGGGGCGCTACGAGATCCCGGTCTTCACCACCAAGGGCACGTTCCTCCTCCAGGCGGCGGTGGTGGGGCGGGAGAAGGTGGAGACGCGCGCGGGGACCTTCGACGCCTGGAAGCTGGAGGTGCGCACCGCCTTCGAGGGGAACTTCGCCTCGAAGCGCGACACCTTCATCTGGTTCTCCGCCGACGACCACCGGATCCCGGTGCGGGTGAGCGCCGAGGTCGCGCTGGGCAGCATCGTCGTGAACCTGTCCGGCTACCGGCCGGGCGGGCGGCTGGCCCGCAACTGACGATGCGCCGCGGCGCTGCCGGAGTATCCTCCACCCTGGAGGTCGCCCCGTGATCGCAGCCGCAGCGCTCGCCTAGCTCCTCGTCGCCGCAGAGCCTTGCGCCCTCCCGGCGCTGCGCCCCGGTCCCCTGCCCTGGCGCACCGGGGAGGTGCTCCACTACGACCTCGAGGTCATGGGGATGGTGAAGGCCGGCACGATGTCGATGGAGGTGGGGCGCCCGATGTTCGACGGGACGCAGATCCCCCTCAAGGCGCGGGTGAAGAACACCTCGATCTTCGCCAAGATCCGTCGCATCGTCGGCGCCGCCTTCTCCTGGGTGGACGCGAAGACGTTGCTCCCCGAGCGCGCCCGGGACGACGTGCTCGAGGACGGCGTGAAGAAGGTGAGCGACGCCCGGATCCGCGGCGACGCGGCCGCGGTGACCATCGAGACCCAGTACGGGGATCAGAAGGAGACGACCCGCTACGATCGGAAGGGCGAGGTGCTCGACGCCTTGTCGGCGGCCTACTACCTGCGCGCCGCGGACCTGCGGGCGGGCCAGGAGATCTGCTTCGACGTCGTGGGGCTGCGCCGCTTCTGGCATTTCCGCGGCAAGGTGGCGCCGAAGCCGGAGCGGGTCGAATGCGCCGGCGGGATCTTCGACACGCTGCGCGTGGAGGGAACCATCGAGCGGGCCGACAAGCCCGGCGCGAAGCGCCCCCTCTACGTGTGGATCTCGACCGATCCCCGGAGGGTGCTGGTCGGAGCGGTGAGCGAGATCGACCTGGGGCCGGCTTCGGCCCTGCTGTCGCGCCCGCCTTGATCTTGCCAGCTAGATGAGGCCGCGGGAGCGGCGCAAGAGCTCGACCGTCTTGCCGAACTCCACGTCCCAGGCGGTGGTGCCTTCCTGGAGGTGCTTCAGCCGGGCGCGGGCCTCGCGGTCGATCTCGTCGTCGACGTCGAGGTGGCGCTTGAAGATGCTGAAGATCTTCTTCCGGAGCGAGAGGTCGTCGGAGAAGACCTCCTCGACGTTCCGGGACACGAGCAGTTGCTCCATCATCTGCCCGATGACGTACTCGATGCCCTCGTCCCCCATCTTGAAGCCGCGGACGTCGGCCATCTCGCGCTTCACCTGGTTGAACCGGGACTGGTCGTAGCCTCGCCGCTCGAGGGCCTCGCGCGTGGCTGCGTTCACGCGCTCCTCGGCGGCCAGGTACTCCTTCATGACCGAGGCCATGTCCATCTCGGCGTCGGCGATCCGCATGGTCTCCACCTCGACGTCGCCGTCCTGCATGAGGGCCTGGACGACCTCGCGCGCGATGGTGGGGATGACCTTCGGATAAAGGCGCATTGTTCTCTTTCCTCGCGGCGCGGGTCTACCGCGCCCGAGCCACGTAACGGCGGTGATCTAAAGGACTTTCCGTATAGACTCCACCGCCGGTCCAGGGCAAGGAAAAAGGGGCTGCCGACCCGGATCAGGTGGCAACCCCTTTGCGCTCGACAACGAGCCCGGTCCGATCAGGGCGCGTAGATCTTCATCACCTCGTCGAGCAGCTTCAGGGCCTCCGCCTTGGGGCGCTGGAAGGCGTTCCGCCCCATGATGGACCCGAACGAGCCTCCCTCCTTCAGGCCGCGGATCTCGGCCAGGACCTCGTCGGTACCCTTGGCCTCGCCGCCCGAGAAGATGACGATGCGCTTGCCGTTGAAGGCGCTCTGGACGACGTGGCGAACCCGATCGGCGAGGGTCTTGGTGGGGATGGCGTACTTCTCGAACACCTTCTTGGCCTCGGCCCCCTCGACCAGGTCCCTGGGCGGCTTCACCTTGATGACGTGGGCGCCGAGCTGGGCGGCGATCTGGGCGGCGTACCCGGCGACGTCGACGGCCGTCTCCCCGTCCTTGGAGACACCCGCCCCGCGCGGGTAGCTCCACACCACCACGGCGAGCCCCTTGCGCTTGGCCTCCTCGGCGAGGGCCCGGAGGTCCTCGTACTGCCGGTTCCGCGCGCCGGAGCCCGGGTAGATGGTGTAGCCGATGGCCGCGCAACCGAGCCGGAGCGCCTCGTCGACGGAGCCGGTGATGGCCGAGATGGGCTGGTCCACCTTGGCGAGGCTGTCGGAGTTGTTGAGCTTGAGGATGAGGGGGACCTGCCCGGCGAACTTCGCGGCCCCGGCCTCGAGGAACCCGAGCGGCGCGGCGTAGGCGTTGCACCCGGCGTCGATGGCGAGCTGGAAGTGGTAGTCGGGGTCGTAGCCGGCCGGGTTCGGCGCGAAGGAACGCGCGGGGCCGTGCTCGAAGCCCTGGTCGACCGGGAGGATGACGAGCTTGCCGGTGCCGCCGAGCTTCCCGTGTCCCAGCAGTCGCGCCAGGTTGGTGAGCGTCCCCGGGCTGTCGGACGAGTACCAGGACAGGATTTCCTTCACGCGCGGTGTGATCTTCATCGATGGCTCCGGGGTATCGAGGGGTGAGTGGGCGCGGGCCCCATCCCGGGGACCCGGCGCGGCCGGTTATATCACGCCGAGGGCGGCCCGGGCGGGCCGAAGCAGCGCGCGACGAAGCCGCAACCCTCGGCGCGGCAGCGCTCCACGTCGCGCCCCAGGTCGGCGGGCGGGCGGTCGCGCCCCTCGCCCCGTGCCGCCGCGAGGGCGAGCGCCGGGACGGCCCCGGCGAGGCGCGCCAGGTCGTCTGGGGACGGTGTCACGTCGACCTCGCGGGGCGGGCGGAGGAAGTGGAGGACGGCGCGCACCTCCCTCCCGGGGAAGGCCCGTGACACCGCCAGCGAATAGGCGGCGAGCTGCAGGCGGTAGCGCTCCTCCGCCCCGGGGTGATGGCCGGCATACTTGAAGTCGAGGATCTCGGCGATCCCGTCATGTACTATGAGTGCGTCCACGGCGCCCTCGAGATGGCAGGGCGGCGTGCCGTCGAGGCGGACGAGGAAGGGGAGTTCCCGCCGCAGGGCGCCCTGCCGGAACGCCGTGGCGAGCCGGTCGCCCGCAGGGCTCGAGAGGAAGCGCTCGACGTCCTCCACGATGCGGCGGATTCCGGGACGGCCGGGATCCTCCCCGCGGCGCGAGGCCGCGGCTGCGAGCAACGCGCGCCGCTCCAGGGGCGGCGCGGCGAGGTCGACCTCCGCCAGGAGCGCGTGCGCCAGGGTCCCGCGAACCGTGGCGCGGTCGGGGTCGTCGCCCCCTTCCCCGTCGAGCCTGGGCTCCGGCAGCCTCACCTGGCTGACGAACCAGTGGCGCCGCGGGCAGCGGGCGTACTCGGCGAGCCCCGTGACCGAGGTGCGCAGCGGCTGGGGCGGAAGCGGGGGCCGGAGGCGCGGGGGGAGCGGCTCGGGGCTCACCCCGGCCACCGGCGCGGCCGGAGCGGGAGGAGCCCGTTCCGGCCCAGGCCTGCGCAGGAGGAGCGCCGGGGGCGCCCTCGAGACGACGTCGGCCCAGGTACCCGACCCGACCCGGCCGCCCGCTCCCGAGAGCACGATCCGGTCGCGCGCGCGGGTGAGCGCCACGTAGAGGAGGCGGCGCGACTCCGCCGCCTCGGCCGCCGCCGCCGCCGCCCGCAGCCGCGCCGTGGTGGCGGTCTCCTCCGGCCCGTCGCCCCCTTCGGGGTGGAAGGGCATGGCCACCCTTCCGCGCTCGTCGAGGACCGGCCTGCGCTGCGCCGCCGGCGGCCGCGCCGCGAGCTCCGGGACGAAGACCACCGGCCATTCGAGCCCCTTCGCCTGGTGGACGGTGAGGAGCGACACCGCGTCGGCCGCGCCTTCATCGGCCTCGGGCTCGCGGGGCGGACGGAGCGCCAGGCGCCGCAGCCGATCGGCGAGGTCGGCGGGCGTCGCGCCCCGTTCCGCATGCCGGCGCGCCAGTGCCACGGCC
>DAIEMM010000363.1 GCA_027349605.1 Anaeromyxobacteraceae bacterium | reverse complement strand
TCCGGCAGGACACCCGGACCCAGCCTCCCTCCCGGACGGCGTCGAGGGCGTTCAGCCCCAGGTTCACGACGACCTGCTGGAGACGCTCCTCGTCTCCGGCCACCCGGGGGACCACCTCGAAGTCGCGCATGACCCGCACGTGCCGCTTGTCGGCCGGGCCGCCCAGGAGGGTCAGCACCCGGTCCAGCACCGGCGCGACGTCCACCGGCTTCGGGTAGAACTCGCGCGGACGGGCGAACTGGAGGAAGTCCTCGAGGATGTGGTCGAGGCGCCGGATCTCGTCGCGCACCAGGTGGAGTGGCTGGAGGAGCGGCGCCTGCTCGGCCGCCGGGAGCTTCCCCACCCGCCGCTCCAGCACCACCAGCTGGAGCGCCGCGGCGTTGAGCGGGTTGCGGATCTCGTGGGAGAGGCCGGCGGTCATGGTGCCCACCGCGGCCAGCTTCTCGGACATGGCGGCGCGCCGCGCCAGCTCCCGCTTCTCCGAGTGGAGCCGGACGTGGCGCATGGCCATCTCGAGGGTCATGACCAGCTCGGGCGGGTTGACCGGCTTCTGGAGGTAGGCGCAGGCGCCGGCCCGCACCGCGTCGAGCGCCGACTCCATGGTCGCGTGGCCGGTGAGGAGCACCACCTCGCTGTCGGGGGAGGACTCCTTGAGCTCCTGGGCGAGCTCGGTGCCGCTCCCGTCCGGAAGCGCCAGGTCCACCAGGGCCACGTCGAACCCGGACCGGGCCAGGGCCTGGGCCTCGGCGCAGGACCCCGCGGTGCGAACCACGAAGCCGGCATCCTCGAGGATGTCCTTGAGGTTCTCGGCGAGCGACGCGTTGTCGTCCACCACGAGGACGCGAGAGCGGCGGGCCGGGGAGGGGTGGTTCACGGAGAGTGTGTCCTTTCGGCGTGGATCCGCTCCACCGCGTCGAGCAGCGCGGCGGTGTCGAACGGCTTCCCGAAGGTGGCCCGGGACCGGGCCGGCGCGGCGGCAGGGAACGCGGTGACGGTCACGATGGGGATCCCGGGGAACTTCAGCTCCAGGCGCCGGATGGCCTCGCCGTCCGGGCCACCGGGCAGGCGCAGGTCGGCGAGAGCCGCGAAGGGGCGAACCGGCCCGAGGAGGTCCGTGTCGAGCACCGAGCTGGCGGTGACCGCCGCGAAGCCGCGCAGCCGGAGCGCCTCGGTCAGGTTGTCGAGCAGCGCCAGGTCGTCCTCCAGCACCGCCAGGAGGCCGTCCCGCCGGGCGGCCCCGAGGAGGGCGAGGAGCCTGTGGATGGGCGCCGGCTTGGCGAGCACGGCGAGCAGCCCCTCGCGCCGGGCGGCCACCAGGTCGGCGTCGCCGGCGTGTGCGGTGAGCACCACCGCCGGGAGGCCGGGGTCGACCCGCCGGATGGCGTGCACCACGGCGGCGCCGCTCATTCCCGGCATCCGCATGTCGGTGACGACCGCGTCGAAGCGGGAACGGCGAACCTTCTCGACGGCCTCGGCGCCGGTCTCCGACAGCTCGCAGTCGCAACCGCAGTCGCCCGCGATCTCGACGAGGTTCTCGGCGAGCTCCCGGTTGTCGTCGACGAACAGGTAGCGGCGCATGGGTCAGGCCGAGGGAAGACGGAGGGTGAACCGGGTGCCGCCCCCGGGCCGGGGCTCGTGCAGGACGGAACCGCCGTGGCGCTCGGCGACCCGCTTCACGAGCGCCAGGCCCAGGCCGTTGCCGTGCTCCTTGGTGGTGATGAGCGGCTCGAAGAGCCGGCCGCGCACCTCCTCGGCCACTCCGGGCCCGTCGTCCTCGACGTCGACGGCCACGCCGCTGCCGTCGCCGTGGGCCAGGAGCCGGACCGCGCCGGAGGGGCTCGCCGCCTGGACCGCGTTGAGGAGGAGGTTCACCACCGCCTGTCCCAGCTGCACGGGATCGCCGCGGACGGTGAGCCCCTCCCCGGCCTCGATGGCGAGGGAGACGCCGGGCGGCCGGGGGACGGCCTCGGCCGCCTTCTCGAGCAGGGCGGGCAGCGGGAACGACTCCCGGGGCAGGGGGCGGTCGCGCACCATGTCGAGGAGCCCGGAGATGATCTGGTTGGAGAGGCGAACCTGGTCGCCGATCCTGTCGAGGTGCTTCCTCACCCGGTCGTCGTCGCCGGTGCGCCCGCGCAGGAGGAACAGCGAGCTCTCGATGACCCCCAGGGGATTCCGGAGCTCGTGCCCGATCGAGCCGACGAGTTGCCCGAAGGTGGCGAGCCGCTCCGAGCGGGCCGCCCGGGCGATCAGGTCCTCCCGGTAGGTGTGGAGCATGATGGCGAGCTCGAGGTCGAGCACCTTCCCGAGCGCCGCCCGGGTCCGCTCCTGGCGCGAAGGGTCCGCGGGCCAGAGCCGGTCGATGCGGAGCCCGAGCTCCTCCCGGATCACGTTCATGGCCCCGAACATGTAGTGCTGGGGAAGGTCGATGCGGACGTGGACCCGCCCGATGCGGCAGTGGGCCTCCCACCAGGACTCGTCCCAGGGACCGCCGATGGCCTCCTCCATCCACCGGACCAGGGTCTTGCGCAGGTGGCCCACCTGGCTCTCGCCGCCGAGGAGCGCCTGGCGTGCACCCTCGTGGGCCAGGATCCGCTCGTAGAAGACCGCGGCGATGGCGGGGAAGTCGGAAGCGGCGCCATCCCGGAGCGCGCGCAGGGCCGACGCGTCGTCGGGCCCGAAGCCCACGTAACGCTTCAACTCCTCGAGGACGGTCTCGGCCATGCGAGCGGGGAATCTAGGCCCCCGGGCCCCACGAATCAACGCGGAGCACCCTGGGCGGGGCGCCGCGCGTGGACCCAGGACGATGTAGCCTGGACCCATGGCGCGGGCCGCACCCGAAACCGGCGACACGGTGACCCTGCTGGCGGGGGGACGGGAGGCCTTCCCGAGGATGCTCCGCGCCATCCGGGGAGCGCGCCAGTCGGTGCACCTCGAGATCTACCACCTGGCGCGCGAGGGGGTGGGGGACGCCTTCCGGGAGGCCCTGTCCCTGGCGGCGCTTCGCGGCGTGCGCGTCCGGGTCATCCTCGACGGCTGGGGCTCGGCGCTCGACGGCCGCTGGCTCCAGTCGATGCTCGAGCCCGACGGCGCGGAGGTGAAGATCTACCACCCGCTCTCGGCGCTCTTCACCGGGCGCTTCCGCAGGAACCACCGGAAGATCCTGCTCGTGGACGGGGAGGTGGCCTTCCTCGGCGGGATCAACATCGCCGACGAGTACGGCCAGGTCGGGCCCGAACGCGCACCCGACCTCGCCGACGAGTCGCCCGAGTGGATGGACCTGGCGGTGGAGATCCGCGGCAGCCCCGCAGCCTGGCTGGAGGCCCGGCTGCGCGGCGAGCGCCCCCCGCGCCTCCGCGGTCCCGTGCAGGTCCACCTCTCCGGGATCGGAGGCGGGGGGCGGTTGCGCAACATCTACCGGCGCTCCTTCGGCGCGGCGCGTTCCGAGATCCTGGCGGCCCACGCCTACTTCCTCCCCGACCGTCGCTTCGTCCGATCGATCACCGCCGCTGCGCGACGAGGAGTGAAGGTCACGCTGCTGCTGGCCGGCCGCAGCGACGTCCCGCTGGTCCGTGCCGCCACCACCCGGCTCTACCGGAGGCTGGTCGAGGCCGGCGTCGAGATCCGGGAGTGGACCCGGTCCGTCCACCACGCCAAGCTGGCCGTCGTGGACGGGGAGAAGGTGCTGATGGGGAGCTTCAACCTCGACCCGTACTCCCTCGCCAACCTCGAGTCCCTGGTGGAGATCGACGACCGGGAGACGGCGGACGCCGCCCGGCGGTGGTTCGAGGGGCGGACGGCGCTGGCCCGGCGGGTCCCGCCCGAGGAGGCGATGCGGCGCGGTCTCGCGGGGAGGCTGCTGGACGCGATCGGATCGGTCGTGGCCCGGCTCACGGAGAGGGTGGCTCGCATCCTCTCCGGACGGTGAATGCCTACCTCGCGGGAGGCGGGGGAGGCTTCCGGTCGGCGCCGTCGCCCTGCACCTCGCGAAACGCCTTG
>DAIEMM010000362.1 GCA_027349605.1 Anaeromyxobacteraceae bacterium | reverse complement strand
CGGGCCCGCTCGCGGGCCGCGCTCATGGCGGCCTCGGCCGGCCCCTTCCCCTCCTCCTCGAGCGCGAGCAGCCGCGACATGAGGACCACCCCGTTCAGCACGGCGATGCCGGAGAGCGCGATGAAGCCCACCGCCGACGAGATGGAGACCGGCATGCCGCGCAGGGCGAGGACGATCATCCCTCCCACCGAGGCGAAGGGCACGTTCAGGAAGATGAGGAGCGCCGGCTTGAGCCTGCGGAAGGCGAAGAGCAGCACGGCCACGATGAGGGCCAGGACGGCGGGGATGACGATGGCGAGGCGCCGCTTGGCGGCCACCAGGGTCTCGTACTGCCCGCCCCACTCGAAGCGGTAGCCGCGCGGCAGCTTCACGCCGGCCGCCACCGCCTTCTCGGCCTGCTCCACCACCGTGCCCAGGTCGGCGCCGCGGACGTTGAAGCCCACCACGATGCGCCGCTCCCCGTCCTGGCGGGAGACCATGCTGGGGGAGCTCGTCATCTCCACGTCGGCGACGCGCCCCAGCGGCACCAGGCCGCCGCTGGCGCCCGGGATGGACAGGTCACTCAGGGTGAATGCGTTGGCCCCGCCGCCGAGCCGCAGCAGGATGGGCACCCGCAGCGCCCCGTCGTAGGTGGCGCCCACCTCGAGGCCGGTGCGGATGGCCTGGACCGCCTCGAGCAGCGACTTCACGGTGAAGCCGGCCCGCGACGCGTCGAGCGGCCGGGGGCGGACCTCGAGGAGCGAGACGGCCGGGGGCGCGATGACGCGGGTGTCGGCCGCGCCCGGCACCTTGCCGGCCACCTCGGCGGTGCGGGTGGCCAGCCGGTCGAGCTCGGCAAGGTCGTCGCCGTAGATGGAGATGGTGACGTCGGCGACCGAGCCGCCCAGGAGCTCGTTGAAGCGCATCTGGATGGGCTGGGTGAAGCTCACCTCCGCGGTCGCGTTGACGGTCCTCGCGGCCCGGTCGATGTCCTCGATGATCCGCGCCTTGTCCACGCCCGGGCGCCAGGTCTCCCGGGGCCGGAGCAGGACGAAGACGTCGGCCTGCTCGAGACCCATGATGTCGGTGGCCACGGCCGGGCTGCCGATGCGGGAGACGACCTCCTTCACCTCCGGCACCTTCTCCATCATCACCGCCTCGAGCTTGCCGGCCTCGGAGATGGCGGTCTCGAGCGAGACGTCGGCGGCCCGGGTGGTCTGGATCACCAGGTCGCCCTCGTCGAGCTGCGGCACGAACTCGCTGCCGGCGCGGGCGAAGAAGATGCCGCCCACCACGAGCAGCACCGCCGAGCCGGCGGCCACGAGCCACGGGCGTGTCCCCGAGGAGCGGAGCAGGGGCAGGTAGCCCTTCTCGATCCAGCGGACCAGGAAGGGGGCGCGTTCCGGAACGTCCCGGGGCCGGAGGAAGAGCGCGGTGGCGGCCGGGATGAAGGTGAGCGAGAGAACGAGCGACGCCGCCAGGGCGAAGACCACGGTGAGCGCCATGGGGCGGAACATCTTGCCGTCCACGCCGGTGAGCGAGAGCACCGGGACGTAGACGAGCAGGATGATGAGGACGGAGAAGAAGACCGGCTGGGCCACCGTGCCGGAGACCTTCTCGACGTGCTCCACCCAGAGTGCGCGGCAGCGCTTCCGGTCGCCGAGGGGGTAGGCCGAGCGGTCCACGCCGTGGAAGACCGCCTCCACCATCACAACCGCGCCGTCCACGATGAGGCCGAAGTCGAGGGCGCCGAGCGACATGAGGTTGCCGGGGATGTCGAAGGCCACCATGGCGGCGGTGGCGCCCAGCATGGAGAGCGGGATGGCGGAGGCCACGAGAAGGCCGGCCCGCCAGCTTCCCAGCATGAGGAAGAGGACGGCGATGACGAGCAGGCCGCCCTCGACGAGGTTCTTGAAGACGGTGGCCAGCGTGCCCTCGACGAGCTTCGAGCGGTCGTAGACCACGTCCACGAAGACGTCCTCGGGGACGATCTTGCGCACCTCGACCATCTGCTTCTTGAGGCGCTTCATGACGTCGAGGGCGTTCTCGCCCCGGAGCATCTGGGCCATCACGTAGACGGTCTCGCCCTTGCCGTTCTCGGTGGCGGCGCCGATGCGGGTCGAGGACCCCATGGCGATCTCGGCCACCTCGGAGAGCCGCACCGGGTTCAGGTCGGACCCGCGCCGGAAAACGAGCGCGTAGCCCAGGTCGCCGGCGGTCTTGGGGAGCGCCACGGCGCGGAGCAGGGTCTGCCCGGATCCGGCCGGGAGCGATGCGCCGGGGGCGGTGCCGGTGGCCTTGTCGAGGGCGTCGCGCACGTCGTCGAGCGTGAGCCCGCGGGCGGCCATGCGCACCGGATCGACCTTCACCTCGAGCACGCGCTGTTCGCCACCCCAGGTGTTGACCTCGACCACGCCGGGGACGCTGCGCAGCATGGGCGCCACCTTGAACTGGGCCAGCTCGAGCAACTCGGAGGGGCTGCGGCGCGGTGAGTCGAGGGTGAAGTGGAAGATCTCGCCCAGCCCGCCGGTGACCGGGCCCAGCTCGGGGGCGGAGACCCCCGGCGGGAAGGACATCCCGGTGAGCCGCTCCTGGACCATCTGCCGGGCGCGGTAGGTGTCGACGCCGTCCTGGAAGACGGCGGTGACGGACGAGATGCCGTAGCGCGAGAGGCTGCGCTGCTCGACGAGGCCGGGCAGGCCGCCCATGCCCACCTCGATGGGGCGGGTGACGAGCCGCTCCACCTCCTCGGGGGTGAGGCCGGGGGCGCGGGTGAGGACCAGCACCTGGTTGTTGGTGGTGTCGGGGAGCGCGTCGAACTTGAGGAACGTGCCCACCATCGCGCCCACGACCATGAGGGCGAGCGTGGTGCCGACGACCAGCACCCGGTGGCGGACCGACCAGCGGACGATGGCCTGGATCAAGGTGCCTCCGCCAGCGCGGCGTCGGCGGCCACTTCCTCGTCCACCGCCACGCCGGTGACGAGCGCCTCGGCGCCCGAGGTGGCGAAGACGTCCACCTGGACCTTCTGCGGCTTGCCGTCCCGGCGGACCACCACGTAGGGCTTCCCCTCCTCCAGGCCGATGGCGCGGGACGGGACGACCGACGCGCCGGCGGCGCCGGGCAGCGAGACCACCACGCGCCCGGTTAGGCCGGGCTGGAGCTTCGTGCCCGCGTCGGGGACGAGCCACACGGCGATGGTGCCGTCGCGCGGGTCGATCATGGGCGCGCGCGCCACGAAGGTGAGGTGGTGGTGGGCGCCCCCGGAGGCGATGAACTCGTAGGAGGCGTTCCTCGGGTCGACGGGGCGGGCGAAGCGGGCCTCGACGCGGGAATCGCCCTCCCCCGACACCCGCACCAGCGGCTCGCCGCCCGGCTCGCGGCTGTCTCCCACGCCGGCGCCGATGGCCGTGACCATCCCGGCGATGGGGCTGCGCAGGACCACCGGCTTCCGGCCGGCCACGATGTCGGCGGCCTCGGAGGGCTCGATCTGGGCGCTGCGGAGCGCCGCGGCGGCGGACTGCTGGTCGGCCTGGGCCTCGGCGAGCTTGGTCTCGGCCTCGAGCACGTCGGCGAGCCGGACCAGCCCGTCCTTCTTCAGGGCGTCGAGCTGGGCCTTGCGGCGGCCGTAGGCGTCCACGCGGGTGGTGGCGGCGGCGTAGGCGCCGGCCGCGGTGGAGACCTCGGGCATCACCACCTCGACGAGCGCCTGCCCCTTCTTCACGTTCTGGCCGGAGCGGACCAGGATCTTGAGGATGCGGGCCCGGTAGGGCGGGACCACGGCGGCCTGCCCCTCGGGAGAGGGCAGCACCTGGGCAGGGGCCTCGAGGAGCGGGACGCCCTCGCTGGAGCGGGCCTTCACCCAGGGTGTGCGGGCACTGGGAGTGGGCGGCTCCTCCTCGGGGGCGGACCCCTTCTTGCCGCAGGCGGCGAGGGCGAGGACGGCGGCGAGCGCCACGGTGCGGTTCCAGGGGATCTTCACTTCGCGCCTCCCGGCGTCATGTCGGCCATCAGCATCCAGACCTTCACCCGCGCCCAGGCGTGCATGGCGAGCGCGCGGGTGTGCTTCTGCCTCGCCGCCGCCCAGGTCCGGCGGGCGACGAGGACCTCGAGGACGGTGGTCTCGCCGGCGCGCATCGAGGCCTCGCGGGACTGGGCGTTCAGCTGCGCGGCCGGGACGAGCTCCTTCTCGATGGCGGCGAGCACCTCGCCGGTGTGCTCCACCTCGTGGAGCGAG
>DAIEMM010000348.1 GCA_027349605.1 Anaeromyxobacteraceae bacterium | reverse complement strand
TTCACCGACGTCGACCCGTCGAAGCGAAAGCAGCTCGAGACCCTTGTGGCGCGCCTGCAGCGCGACCTCGGGGCCTGAGGCAGACCGGACCGGGTGCTCCAGCAGATCGACATCGACGACCTCGCCCCCGGCGGCGAGGGGGTGGCGCGCGTCGGCGGTCGCCCGGTGTTCGTGTCGTTCGCCGCACCCGGCGACCGGGTCGAGGTCGAGCTCCCGCCGGGCGAGGACGTGGTCCACGCGACCTGGAGCGCACTCGTCCGAGGTGGACCGGACCGCATCGAGCCTCCCTGTCCCCACTTCGGCCCCGGGCCCGGCGAGGACCGGCTCTGCGGCGGCTGCGAGTGGCTTCACCTCCGGTATGACCGGCAGCTGCGGGAGAAGGAGCGGGGACTGGTCGAGTCGCTGCGGCGCATCGGCAGGCTCGAGCCCGGATCCTACCCGCTCCTCCCGATCGTCCCGTCCCCGGATCCGCTCCGCTACCGGTCGAGGGCCAAGTTCCACGTCGATCGGTCCGGGGAGCGGCTGGTCTTCTTCCGGCGCCGGTCGCACGATGCGGTGCGGCTCCGCACCTGCCACCTCCTCGAGCCTGGCCTCGACCGCTTGCGGGAGCTGCTCGGGCCCGCGCTGGCGCGCGCCCGCCTGCGGCCGGCCGAGGTGGCGCTGGAGTGGTCCGCCCACGCGGGGCGGGGGTCGGTGCTGCTGCGCGGGATCGACGCCGGGGAGGGGACGCGGCGCCGCTGCCAGGATCTCCTCGACGGGATGCCCGAGCTGGCAGGGGTCGTCCTGGAGGGGGAGGGGGACGGCCGCCGGGCGCGCCCGGCCACCCTCGTCGGGGACCCGGTGCTCCTCCAGGAGCGCGTTCCCGGAGACCCGGCGGCCGGGCTCACCCGGAGCCGCCCCGACGTCTTCCAGCAGGCGAACCGCGGCGCCAACGCGCGCCTGGTGGCGGCCGCGCTGGCGATGCTCGGCCCGGCCGGGGAGGACGTGCTCGAGCTCTTCAGCGGAACCGGGAACTTCACCGGGCCGGTCGCGGCCCTGGCGGCCTCGGTCGCGGCGGTCGAGGGCCAGGGGCCGGCGCTGGAACTCGCCCGCGCCGACCTCGGAGGCGGCAACGTCCGGTTCTTCGCCGGGGACGCGCTCGCCATCGGGTCGGCGCTGGGACGGGAGGGCCGGAAGTTCGGCGCGGTGCTCCTCGACCCGCCGCGGGACGGGATGAAGGGGCTCCTTCCGCTGCTCCGGGACCTGGGCACGCCGCGGGCGGTCTACGTCTCCTGCGACGCGGCCACGCTGGCGCGCGACCTGCGGGGAGCGACGGCGGCCGGCTACGCGGTGGCGGCGGTCCGGCCCGTCGACATGTTCCCGCAGACTCATCACGTCGAGGCGGTGGTGCTCCTCGAGCGTGCGTGACAACCCAGCCGGGTTGTGGTGTCGTCCGCGTCGCCGCGAATGGACATCGGGAGGACCAGCCGCGAACCGCGCCGCCGGAGCGCCGCCGCCACCTGGGCCGCGCTGCTCCTGGCCGTGGCACCGCTTCCCGGGGCGCGGGAGGTGTCGATCCCGGCCATCTTCGGGCAGGTGGGCGCGACCGCGCCGACACGCCTGACCGCCGAGGGGCTGGCGTTCGACGTCCGCGACCGGGTTGCGATCTTCCTCCCGCTGCCGGGCACCGCGGTCCTGCAGATGGACTACCGCGTGACCGGCACGGTCCTGCTGACGTGGGGGTCGGCCGAGGGCACCACGACTCCGGCTCCGCATTCCCCGCCCTGGCACCACCAGGTCCTGAAGCCGGGGGCCGGGCGCGTGACCCTCGATTTCCGGACCACCTCGAGGTGGACGCCCGAGCGGGTCCCCTTCCTGTACTTCGAGGGCGGCGACGGCGTTGTGCTGACCGGGCTCCGGATCCTTCCCGCCCCGGGGGGGCGGGAAGCCTGGACGACGGAGCGCGACGAGGCCCTCCGCTGGGCCCCCATCCGCATCGGGCACACCACCATCAACATGCTCGACCCCCCGACCTGGAAGGACTCGGAGGGGACCTTCCTGTTCGACGTGCTGGGGGTCGCCTTCTTGCTGCTGGCGGTGGGCGGATCGATCGCCTGGCTCGCCGTCCGCCGTCGCTGGGCACCGGGGAGGTTCCTGGCGGTGGCCGACGTGGGGATCTCGCTCGCCGGCAACGGGGTCTTCCTGGTGCGCGCATGACCGGACCTGGCGCTTCGCCCCCGGCTCGACCCCTCCGAGAGGCTCCGCGAGAACTTCCACCTCGATCCCGCGGCCGGGGCGCTGGCCGCGCTGGCGCGGGAGTCCATCCGGCCCGGGGAACGGGTCGGCGTCCAGGCGGCGCCGAACGACTGGTTCCGATGGGAGGCCATCTGCTTCCACCTCGCGCCGCGACCGTGCGTGAACGTGCTCCCGAATGCGATCGCCTACGACGGCCTGCCGGGAGTGGAGCGGCTCGTCGCCGACCAGCTCGACGTCGTCGTCTACGCGAACCCCGGGACCCCGCTCCTGCCCGGGTTCTCGGCCGTGGCCACCGTCGGCCCCGGCCTCTACCTGGCCCGGCGGCGATGATCTTCCTCCTCGTCGCCCTGGCGGCCGGCGCCTCCGGATACGCGCTCCTCCGCGCCGTCGGCCTCGCCACCGGCCGCCTCCCGGTGGACGTCCCGCTCGCCTGGTTCACCGGGAGCGCCTGGGTCGGCCTGGCCTCCTTCACGGCGCGTGGACTGCTGGGAATCCCGTCCGGGGCGGCGACGGCGCTCGCGGTCCTGGCGCTCCCGTTCGCCGCCTGGGGAGCGGCCCGGCGCCTGGAACGCGGGCGCGCCGCCGGGACGTCCTGGGGCGGGAACCCGGAGGGGGAGGCGACCGCCCGCTGGTGGCCGCGCCCCGCCTGGCTCTTCGCCCCGATGGCGGCCTGGACGGTCGCGGTCGCGCTGGGCGTCACGCTCCACGGTCTCGACACGCCGGTGCACACCGACGACGCCTTCCGGATCCGGGCCTTCGCGCCGATCCTGGCGGCCTCCGGCGCCTGGAACGGTGCGGCGCGGGACGCGATGGCCATCGCCGGACCCGTGCCGACCTACGTCCCGTCCCTGGCCTGGATGCTCGGGGCCGCCGTCGACCCGGTCCACGTGAGCGCGAGCATCGTCCTCACCTTCCTGGCCATGCTCGGGCTGCTGGTGGCGCTCGGCGCGGAGCGTGGCGTCCCGGAGGCGGGCTGGGGCGCGGCCTTCGCGATCACCTCGATGCCCTTCTTCGCCTACCACGCTGCGTCGACCTACTCGGACGCCTGGCTGGGCATGTTCCTCGCCGCCGCGTTCGCCTTCCTGGTCGCCCACGGGAGGACGGCCGCGCCCGCCGACGCGGGCCGGGCCATGCTCCTGCTCGTCGGGGCGGCCCTGGTGAAGCGGGAAGGGGAGCTCCTGGTGGTCCCGGTGGTGGCGGTCCTGGTCGCGCAGGTGGCCTGGGGCGGGCGCCCGGCCTGGGGCACGCTGCGGAGGCTCGGGCTGCTCGCCGGCTCCTACCTGGTCGCGGTGGCCGCCCGGGTGGTCGCCGTCGGCCCGGGCAGTGCGTTCCCGTTCCTGCGCGCCGCGGCCGAGCGCTCGACCGCGGCGTCGTCGTCACCGGCCGGGGGCTCCGCGCACGGCGCGATGCAGGCGGCCGGCCCGGGCGCCGGCGAGATCCTCCTGCGGGCCATATTCACTGACGGCGACCTGGGACTCCTCTGGTGGGTGCTCCTGGCGTCCCTCCTGCTGCTGGCTCCGCGCCTGCGCCGCGAGCGGCTCGCCTGGCCCCTCGCCGCGCTGGCCCTGGTCCTCGCCGAGACCGCGATCAGCGCGATCTGGCTCTACCCCGAGTTCACCCTGAACCACGGCACGGTCCACCGCTCCCTTCTCCCCGTCTCGGCGGCGGCCGCGGTGTGGCTGGCCGCGCTGCTCGCCGCCGCGACCCGCCCGGTCACGGCCGCGGCCCCGCCCGCTCCACCCGGCCGTCGCGGAGCCGCAGCTCGAAGGCGATCGAGGGGAGAACCTCGTCGTCGTGGTGGGTGACGAGGACGGCCGAGCGGCCGCCCCGGCAGATCCGGTCGACCAGGTCCATGGCCTCGGCGCGGGACCGTGGCTCGAGCCCGGAGAAGGGCTCGTCGAGGAGCAGCACGTCGGGGTCGGTCACCAGGGCACGGGCGAGGAGGAGCCTGCGCAGCTCCCCGTAGGAGACGGACTGGATGCTCCGCTCCGCCAGGTGCGCGGCTCCCATGGCGTCGAGCCAGGCGTGCGCGGAGGTCCGCTGCGCGGTGGACGGTTCCTGGCCGAGGCCGATGCTGCCCCCGAATCCGGAGAGGGCCACCTCCAGCCCGGTCGCGTCGCCGCGGTGCCGGGCCTGGAGGTCGGGTGCCACGAGCCCCACCCGGGCGCGCACGTCCCGGACGTCCGCGCTCGGCCCCAGGTCGAGCCGCAGGATTCGGCCTCCGGGGGCGAGGTGCTCCTCGCCGAGGAGCAGCCGGAGGAAGGTGGACTTGCCCGCCCCGTTGGGGCCGCGGACCGCCCAGCTCTCGCCCGAACGCATGCGCCAGTCGAGGCCGCGGAGGACCCGTCGCCCGTCGACGAGCACGTCGCCGTGGACCTCGAAGAGCGGGTCGGGTCGCGGGCGTGGAGGGGACGGGGGGAGGGGACGCCGGGCGGCGGGGGCGGCGGACCCCCTCCAGGCCGCCTCGACCACCTCGCGCGGCCCGGCCCGGACCACGCGCCCCCCCTCCAGGATGGCCGCGTGGCGGGCCTCGGGGATCGCCTCCTCGGGCCTGTGGGTGGCGAGCACGGTGGGGGTGCCGGTGCGCGCCAGCGCGGAGACCGCGTCGAGCATGGTCGAGCGGGAGGAGGCGTCGAGACCGTTCACGAACTCGTCGAGCAGGAGCGCGCGCGGTCCCGGTGCGAGCGCGCGGGCGAGCAGCGCGCGCCGGGCCTCC
>DAIEMM010000347.1 GCA_027349605.1 Anaeromyxobacteraceae bacterium | reverse complement strand
CCAACCTCAACGGCCGGATCGCCGGCTACCTGCTCGCCGCGGGCCTCCTCGGCGCCGTGGTCGCCATCATCGCCCAGGTGGCCATCGGCCACGTGCAGGCGGACCGCCTCGTCTCGCGCCAGGACGTGCAGCTGCAGCCGGAGAAGTGATGCCCGCCTTCGACCCCATCCAGACCAGTTTCCTCGGCGGGGAGGTCTCGCCGCGCCTGGGCGGCCGCGTCGACACCGAGCTCTACAAGAAGGCGCTGGCCTACTGCCGGAACTTCCGCGTCCTCCCTCACGGCCCGCTGCTCATGCGGGCGGGCAGTTGGCACGTCTACTCCTGGACGATCAACGCCACCATTCCCCGGCTCTTCCCGTTTCGTCCCCCGGGCAGCACGAGCGATCTCGTCTTCGCCGTCGGGGGCAACTACTCGACCCTGCTCGACGGAGCCGGGCAGGTGAACCACAAGCGGTCCTACCTGTTCAACGGAGGGTTCGACGCCGACCTCAACTGGTGGAGCTCCTCGGGTACGACGTCGTGGAGCGGTGGTGTCTGCGACCTCGGAGGGGCCGGGAACGTCTGGCAGACCGTACTCACGGTAGCGGGGAGAAACTACCGGGTGTCCTTCCGGGCCAAGTCCGCTGGCATGACGGTGAGCCTGCTCGGTGGCGGGCAGACGACGGTGATCCCCGCCTCCGCGAACTGGGCCTTCTACCACGTCAACTCCTGGATCGGGACCGGCGGCGCGGACGAGGTGAGGTTCTTCGGCGCCGGCCAGGTGGACGACGTGGTTGTGACCTGCGACGAGGACGCCGAGGTCCCCGGGTTCGGAAACTTCGGTCTTCCGTTCTTCGCCGATGCCGCGCTACCGAAGGTCCAGTCGACCTCCGAGCTCGCGAAGAGCATGTCGATCTTCGTGCAGGAGGACACGGTCCCCTGGGTGCTGCACGCGAAGATGGCGTCGATGGACAACGCTGGGGCGAACATCGTACCGGTGTACGACCTATACGAGGCGCGCTTCGCCGGGGCCGGTTTGACGGGGTACCCCGGGGTCGCGCACCTCGGCTTCCAGGGCCGGCTCTGGGTCGGTGGCGTGAGGGCCTTCCCGAACACGCTCTTCGCCTCTCGCTCCGGCTCCTCCTTCGACTTCACGCTCGGAGCCAGCGCCGCCGACGCCATCTCCCAGATCCTGTCCACGAAGGGGAAGATCCGCTGGATCGAGGGGAAGAAGTCGCTCCTCGTCGGCACCGACCTCGTGGAGCACCTCGTCTCGGCGCAGGGCGGGATCATCACCCAGTCGGACTTCGGCGTCTCCGACGAGTCGTCCTTCAGCTCGGCCGAGGATGTGCAGAGCGCGCATATCGGGGATCAGGCAATGTGGGTCTCTGCGGACAAGCGGAAGCTCCGCGCGATCAACTACTACTTCCAGGAGAACACCTGGCAGAGCCGCGCCCTCACCTTCGTCGCGGAGCACCTGACGAGTGCTGGCATCCGGCGGGTGCACTTCGCGTACTCCCCGGACCCCACCATCATCTGCGAACTCGGCGATGGCGGGGTCATCGGCTGCACGTATGATCGGAGCGAGCAGGTCCTTGCGTGGTGGAGGCTGGACGTCGGGGCGCCGATTGGCTCCGCCTGCGTGGCGCGGTCCTCCATCGGGGACGAGCTCTGGATTTCCGTCACCCGAAACGGGGCGATCTACATCGAGCGGATCCCCCTCCACGAGGTGGCCGTCTCCTACCTCGACGCTGCGGTGACGAAGGCCGTACCCGCCGGCGACGCCCCGGTGGTGGCGGGCCTGGGTCACCTCGAGGGCCAGACCGTGGGCATCCTCCTCGACGGCGCGCTCGAGCCGGACCAGGTGGTGGTCGGGGGCCAGGTGGTGCTGGCGCGCGCCGGCGCGTCGGTCACCATCGGCCTCCGGTACTCGGCGAAGGGCGTCACGCTGAAGCCGGAGGGTGGAAACCCGCGCGGTACCGCGCAGCGGTCCAAGCGCCGCTGGGCGAAGGTCGTCGCCCGCCTGAACGACTCCGCTCTCCCGCTCATCAACGGCGAGCGCGCCGCGGATCGCACGCCCTCGAGCCCCATGGACCAGGCCGAGCCGCTGCGCACCGGCGACGTCGAGGTGCGGACGCTCGGCTGGGACGACGACGGCGTCATCACCGTCGAGCAGGAC
>DAIEMM010000340.1 GCA_027349605.1 Anaeromyxobacteraceae bacterium | reverse complement strand
GCCGATCAGCGCCATCGCCTCGAGCAGGGTCGCCACGGGGGTGGCCCTCCCGGCGGCCAGTGCGGTGTTGAAGAAGTGGTTGCCGGTCGCGATCGACAGGTACGCCGCGGACGCATTGTGAACGCTGTTGTGGAACCGGGTCGGTGAGGGCAGGCCGGTCGGGCCGCCGAATTCCCCCATCATCTCGACGGCGGCGCCGATCTCCCCGTAGGCCGAGCCCAGGACGAGGGGAACCCTCGAGAGATCGAGGCCGGCCTGCTGCGCAGCCTGTCCGGCCACGGCGGCGGCCATGCGGGCCAGGGACGAGGCCCTGCGCCTGAGGACCGGTGGCAGGAGGCCTCCCGACGGGTCGGACGGCGTGAGGCCCGGGAAGGCGGCGGTCCACCTCGCGGAGCCGCCATGTCCAGGCGCGCAGAGGCCGACGCCGGCGACGTACGCGGCGCTCACGGGCAGGCACCGAACAGGACGGAGACGTTGCTGCCTCCGAAGGCAAAGGAGTTGCTCATGGCGGTCCGGACAGGACGCCTCGCGCCCTTCACGCACACGTCGATCTCGATCCGGGGGTCGAGAGGCTCGGCCCCGAGGGTCGCCGGCACGAAGCCCCGCTCGATGGCGAGGGCAGCGAGCACGGCCTCGGTCGCGCCCGCCGCGCCCAGGAGGTGGCCGGTGTAGCACTTCGTGGACGTGACGAGGGCACCGCGCCCCAGGACGGCGGCGATCGCGGAGGCCTCGACCACGTCGTTGGCGACCGTTCCCGTCCCGTGGGCGTTCACGTGATCGACCGAATCCGCCTCGATGCCCGCCTGGCGAAGCGCGGCTTCCATCGCGAGCCGTGCGCCCAGCCCCTCGGGGTGGGGATGGCTCATGTGGAACGCGTCCGAGCTTTCTCCCACTCCACGAAGGAGAACCCGCCCCTCCCCTTCCCGCTCGACGAGCAAGAAGGCCCCTCCCTCGCCGATGCTCAGCCCGTCTCGCTCTGCGCTGAAGGGTCGGCAGGCCCGGCGCGACAGGGCCTGGAGACTCTCGAACCCTCGCAGCGTCGTGTGGCAGAGCGTGTCCACGCCTCCGGTGAGCACGGCGTCCGCGAGGCCCGCAGCGATCAGGCGTCGCGCGGAGGCGAGGACCTTGCCGCTCGAGGAGCAAGCGGTGGACACGACGTACGCAGGCCCGGTTGCCCCCGTCCGCGCCCGCAAGACGTCGAGGACGCCGTGGAACGCGTGCTGCCGGTCGAGGTCGAATCCCCCGGGAAGTCTCCCCGTGACCGTCCGGGCCTGGTAGGCGAGTTCCGTCTCCAGGATGCCGCCGGTACTGGTGCCGATCACCAGGGCCAGGCGGTCCCGACCCCAGCGGCGGACTGCACGAGCCAGTTCGGCGTCGAGACCGGCGAGGATGGCGAGGGCCATGCGCGCGAGACGGGTGTCGTAGGCCGCCACGGACCGGGGCAGGGCCTCGAGCGGTCCCCGGAAGACCCCGCACACCGTCTCGAACGGCAGGTCCCATGGACAGGGCCCGAGTCCGGAGCGGCTCTCCTCCAGGGCGCCCACGACTTCCTGAACGTTCGCGCCGAGGGCATTCCCGATGGCGAAGCCCGTCACGGGGAAGGCCACGGGCGAGGGCGGATCGCTCATTGGTCCTCTCATAGCACCAAGCTCCAACCATCCACAAAAGTTAAGGAAAATCGATGGTGTCGCGGCGCGAGCCCGCCGGCCCTCTTCCTGTCCAGGCCTTGTTTCGCCCCCTACCGGGGCTTAGACTGTGTTCGTGGTCATGCCCGCGCTGACAGGTCGGGGAGTCCCGTGTGAAAGGTGTGGGTACGGACATCGTCGACGTGTGCCGCCTGGCGACCAGCCTGCGACGGCGGACCGCCTTCGCGGACATGGTCTTCGGATCCGACGAACGCCGGTTCTGTGATTCCCAGCGACGCCCCGAGCTCCACTACGCCGCGCGGTTCGCCGCGAAGGAGGCCTTCCTCAAGGCGCTCGGGCTCGGGATCCTGAGCGGGGTGGCGCTCACGGACATCGAGGTCGTCCGGGACCCCCGGGGCGCGCCTCGACTGCGCCTCGGTCCGACCGCTTCCGCCGCCCTCGCTCGATCCGGCGGCGAGGCGACCGTCCTGAGCCTCTCCCACGACCATCGGGTGCCGATGGCCCTGGTGGTGGTGTCATGAGGGGCTTCGCCGACCGGGTGCGCCGGACCTTGCTCACCGGAAGCGCCTTCCTGCTCTTCTTCTCCTGTGGGGTGGCGCTTTCCTACGTCGTCCTCCCGCTGGCGCGCCTGGGCGAGCGGGACGCAAGGGCGCGGGCGCGGAGGTGTCGCCGGATCGTCCGTCGGACCTGGATCTTCTTCCACGACTACATGCGCGTCACCGGCCTGCCCGGATACGACCCTCGCACGACCCGGCTCGAGCTGCCTCCCGCGCCCTACGTCCTGGTCGCCAACCACCCGACGCTCGTGGACGTCACCGCCATCGGCGCGACGGTCCCCGACGCCACCAGCATCGCCAAGTCGCGCATGTTCCGGAACCCGTTCATCGGTCCGGTCCTCCGATACTGCGACCACATCGCGGTGGGCCACGACGGCCCCTTCTCCGGAGCGGCGGTCGTCGACGAGGCGGTCGCTCGCCTCGAGGCGGGGATCCCGGTGCTCATCTTCCCCGAAGGAACGCGATCTCCCGAGCATACGCTCGGGAGGTTCCAGGCGGGCGCCTTCGTCATCGCCGCCCGCGCGAACGTCCCCGTCATTCCGCTCCTCGTCCGGTGCGAGCCGCCCACGCTCATGCGCGGCCGGCCGTGGTACGACATCCCGGACCGGCCGCCCGTGATGACGATCCGGCAGTTGCCGGCCGTCGAGGTCCGGGGCCGGCGCCCGGTCCTCCTCGCCCGGGAACTGGAGGACTCGTACCGCCGGCTGGTCGTTCCCCCGTCCGAGAATCCACCTCTTCGGTCGATCGCTCCGACGGCCCGAACGGTTCACCGCCATGGATAGCCTGGAACGCGAGATCGCGTCGCTCATCATCGAGAGCCTTCACCTCGAAGGGGTCGCCGTCGACGGCATCGACCCGGCTGCGCCGCTGTTCGGCGGGGGACTGGGTCTCGACTCGATCGACGCACTCGAGATCGCCATGGAGATCCGCAAGCGCTACGGAGTGAAGACGACCGCCGACGACGCCCGGAATCGGGAGATCTTCTCGTCGGTGCAAAGCCTCGCCCGCTACGTGGCGGACCAGCGAGAGAGCAAGGCAGGGTGAGCCATGGACCAGCAGGCAATCCTCGACAAGATCACCACGGTGATGGCCGAGCTCTTCGATCTCGATCCGTCCAAGCTCACCCCCGAGGTCCGCTTCGAGGACCTCGAGCTGACGAGCCTCGACGCACTGGACCTGGTCGCGGAGCTCCAGGCGCTGACCGGGCGCAGGGTGGCGCAGGGACGCCTCCGCGACGTCCGGACCATCGGCGACATGGTGTCCCTCGTCCAGAGCCAGCTGGCGCAGGGCGATAGAGCCTGACGGGGTATGGCAGGTGCGCGTCCTCCTCGTCTCGCTGAACCGGGTGCGCTTCCCGTACCCCGTCTACCCCATCGGGCTGGACTACGTCGCGGCCGCGATCGCCCCCGCGCACGAGTCCCTCATCCTCGATCTCTGTCCCCTGGACGACGCCGCGATGGGTCCCGCCATCCACGCCGCCATCCGGGACTTCGCGCCGGGCGCCGTGGGGGTCTCCCTCCGCAACATCGACAACCTGGAGGCGACCAGCCTTCGCGTCTTCCTCCAGGACATGCGCTCCGTCGTGGACGAGGTCCGGTCGGCCACGACCGCCACCATCGTGCTCGGAGGGGCCGGCTTCACCATCTACCCGGCGGAGCTGCTCGAGACCCTCGGGGCCGACTTCGGCGTGGTGGGCGAGGGGGAACGAGCCTGCGCACTCTTCGACGCTCTCGAGGCGGCTCGGGAGGTCGGTTCGTTGCCGGGCGTGGCCGTTGCGGGCGCCCCTGCCCCTGCGGCCGTTCCCCTCGGCAAGGACTTCTCGCCGCGGCGAGCTCCGGTCGCCGGTAACCCGGCCCTGGGCTTCTACCTGTCCCACGGAGGCATCGTCGGGATCCAGACGCAGCGAGGATGCTCCCTGCGCTGCGTCTACTGCACCTATCCGGGCATCGAGGGAAGGGTACGCCGGACCTTCCCGCCGGAGGCCGTGGCGCAGGAGGCCAAGCAGCTCGAGGCGGCCGGGGCGCGTTACCTGTTCCTCACGGATTCCGTCTTCAACGCCGACCCCGCTCATTGCCTGGCGGTCGCAGACCAGTTCCGGCGTCTTCGCCTGGG
>DAIEMM010000335.1 GCA_027349605.1 Anaeromyxobacteraceae bacterium | reverse complement strand
GCCTTCTCGAGGGGGAGCCCCTTCGGGCCGGCGCGCCAGGCCTCGGGCACGAGGAGGAGCATCTTGCGCACCTGGCCGACCGGGTTGCTCACCGGGAGGCCTCCTTCCCCAGGCGGTCGGAGAGCGAGGCCAGGACGGCACGCGCCATCTCACGCCCCTCGGCGGGCTCGAGGAGCTCGGCCTCCGGACCCCAGGCGAGAGCCTGCCGCACCAGGCCGCGGAGGTTGCGCACCACGAGCCGGGCCAGCCGGGAGTTGTCGGGCTCGCGCGTGAGGGTTGCGCGCGGGAGGAGCTTCGGAGCGAGCGCCGCCAGGGAACCGCGGAACCGCACCAGCGCCTCGCGGGGCTCGTGCTCGAAGTACTCCCAGGGCTCCTGGCGCGACCAGGCCCGGATGTCGAAATCGACGGGGACGGCGTAGTCGGGTCCCCGCGGCTGGGCCGGAGCGAGATCCAGGGCGCGGACCCGGTCGAGGTAGAACATGCGGACGCCGCCGCGCAGGTGGCAGTGGCCCACGAAGATCCAGTGGCCCCGGCGCCAGGCGTATCCGTAGACGTCCACGAGCCGCTCGGTGACCGACCCGTCGGCCTTGCGGTACGCGACCCGGAGCAGCTTCCGCCGCTCCACCACGTCCGCGAGCCGCCCGAGCCACTTCCCGGCCGCCGACGGCGGGTTCGCACCCCAGTCGGCCTCGAGCAGGGCCGCGCGCGGCGGGAGCCCCTTCGCCCCCACCACGAGCTTTCGAAGCGCCGTCTCCAGGTCCTCGGCGAGCGGGTGGTCGTCGGTGCGCAGCGCCGCCTGCCCCGCGGTCCAGAGCACCGCCGCCTCCTCGGGGGAGAACTCCAGCTTCGGCAGCGTGCAGGAGTTGGTCTCGACGAGGTAGGCGCCCTCCCGGCCCTCGCTCTCCTCGAAGATGAGCGGGATGCCCAGGCGGTGGAGGTCGATCTTGTCGCGCGTCCACTTCTTCTCCCGCGCCGCGGCCCCACCGGCGTAGTCGTCCGGGAAGGCCTCGTAGATCTGCTCGCGGGTGACGGGCACGGCGCGCGCGGCGAGCCAGGCCGCGAGCTTCAGGAGCCGCGCCTCCGCCGCCGCCGGTTTCCGCCGCTTCGAGGCCAAGAGGACGCGGAGTGTAGCCCAGCGGCCCGACGGCGGCGAGTTCATCCCGGGGGACTCCCCAGGGACTCGGCCAGGGCGCGCGCCGATTCCGGGTGGCGGATCGAGACCCCCTTGCCCAGCGACGCCACGAGGCGGGCGAGCTCGCCGAGGTCGGTGGCCCGCAGGTGGCAGAGCACGGCCCCGGCGGAGACCCATTCCAGGAGCGCCGAGGGAAACAGGGCGCCGGCGAGCCCGGCGAACGGGCCCCGGAGCGCGACCGAGGCCAGCACCGGACTCCCCAGCCCGGGTGCGAGGAAGGCGGTCGTCGAGAAGAAGCGCCGGTCGAAGCCCGGGGGGGCGAGGTCCGTCCGGGCCGCCGGCCGCAGCACCCGCGCCCGCGCGACGCGGTCGACCCGGAAGAGGCGGAAGGCGCCGCGCCGGTTGCAGAACGCGGCTGCATGCCACGGCCCACCCCGCCAGGCGAGCCCGAGCACGACCACCTCACGGTCGGTGCGGGTACCGGCCGCGTCGTCGTAGCGGATCCAGGCGCGGCGCCCCTCGGCGAGCGCCCTGGCCAGGGGGAGGAGCGCTTTCCGTTCTCTGGTTTCCGGGGTCACGATGCACCGGGGCGCCTGCCCCGCCCGGCCATCGTGACCGGGGCACGGACACGCCCGGGGGGGCGCGTTCACCCCACCAGGTCGAGCGCGACGGAGCCGAGCTGCTCGAGCAGGTCGGTGCCCACGATGGCCTCGACGCCGAGGAGTCGCATGGCCATCCAGACCGAGACCGGCGGCTCGGCGAAGCCCACCTCGACCCCGCGCCCCCGGAAGAGCGCGGGAACCACGCGCAGCGGCACCTGGAAATCCCCGCCGCCGTGGAAGAAGTCGCGTGCCCAGCCCGACACCGTGGCTCCGTCGGTGTGCTGGCTGGACAGGTAGGAGACGGGGGCCCCCGTGTCCACGAGGGCCAGCACCCCGCCTCCGCCGACGGTCAGGTCCTCCACCAGGAAGCGGGTGCGGCTGGAGCCGCCGGGCGCCCGGTCCTGCCTGGTGGACGGCCCGATGCGCAGCGTCCGGGAGGGGAAGTCGAGCAGCAGCTGGTGGCCCCAGAGGAGGTCGGTGCCGAGCAGGACGTCGACGCCGAAGTCCGGGGCGACGCCGGGCAGCTTCCGGATGTGCTCGGCGGCGGTCTCGACGGTGAAACCCAGGACGCCGGACGCGATGGCGCGGGCGCCGTCGCCGATCTGGACGTGCTCCACCCGGCCGAACGAGACCGGGGAGCCGGTGTCGACGAGGACGCGGCGCCCGTCGAGCGAGGCGACGACGTGACCGGCGACGAACTCGAACGGTGCGTGGACGGAGGAGCTCACCCATGAAGTAGGACGATTGGCGGCGCGAACGTGACACCCCCCGCCTGGGAAATTAGACCTCTACATGCTCCCGCTTCACCTGGTGGTCGTCCCTGGCTGCACCCCCGCTCGCTTTGCCCGGATGGGGGCCGGCCTCCTCTCCCGCGGCCACGAGATCCCCGTGATCGCGGTGGCCGGCTTCGACGCGCCGGCCGTGCTCCTCGGACGGCACCAGCGCGCGTCGTCCGCCGTGGACCTCGCCGTGGCGGAGGCGAGGGGGCTCCCCGTCCTCCGCCGGACCGGGGGCGGACGCGCCCTGCTCGTCGGCCCCGGTGCGGTGGGTCTCCTCGTGTACACGCCCCCCGGCCAGCAGCTGGCTCCCACCCCCTTTCCTCCCGAGCGCACCACGAACCGCTACGTCCGCGGCCTGCTCGCGGCGCTGCGCCGGCTCGGCGCCGGCCACTCGGCCTGGTTCGGCCGGGATTCCGTGTCGAGCGAGGGGAAGCGGGTGGCGACCGTCGCGCAGGAAGGGACCGCCGGAGGGGCCCTGCTGCTCGAGGCGCTGATCGCCGTGGGGACCGACCTCGCGCTCCCGGGCGACATCGACGTCGCCCGGGCGCACTCCGACCCCCGCGCCGGCGGGCCTCCCCCGGTCTCGCTCGAGGCGCTCACCGGCCTCGCGGCCGGGCGCCTCTTCGGTCCTCGCATCCGCGGGGACTTCATCGCGCCGGCGGAGACGCTCCGCGCGCTGGAGTCCTCGCTCGACGGCGCCCCGCTCGACCTGGCCGGCATCGGCCAGCGGGTGGACGAGGCCTTCCACGGCCCCGGCGCCTTCCTCCAGGGCGCGA
>DAIEMM010000332.1 GCA_027349605.1 Anaeromyxobacteraceae bacterium | reverse complement strand
GCCGACGAGAAGGTCGGTCCCCGGGGCGCGCGGATCAGGTGCTCCCGCTGCGGGCAGACGTTCCAGGTGGGACCGACGCTGCCCCCCGAGCCACCGCCGGTCGCCCCGGAAACCACCGAACCCACCGGCACCGGAGGGTGGCCGACCGGGGTGCTCGAGGTCGCCGGGGCATCCTCCGACTCGTCCGTCGGGATCGCGCTCGAGGCCGACCCCTTCGCCGCCTACGCCACCCAGGCACCGCCCGTGCACCAAGGCGGGCCTGCGGAGCCGGCACCTCCTGCGCCCCCGCTCCAGGATCCCGACTTCATGGGGTCGCTCCCCGTGACCGACCTCTCCGATCTGGAGCGGACCGGGGCGCGGCTCGTCCCGCCGGCCCCCCTGCCCGGGATCGACGGCCCGGTCGAGGAAGGTCTCGCGCTCGAGGAGCGGACCCCGAGTGCGACTCCCGTCCGCGACGTCGCGGCGCGGTGGAGCGACCCGGATGCGTCCCAGGCCATCGAGGTGGGGCCCGACGGGTTCCAGGAGGTCGACCTCGCGTCGGGCGCGGCGCGCCCGGACCCGGAGTTCGACGCCCTGGCCGGCGACGTGACCCACGAGATCCCCGTGCCTCCTCCGGTTCCGCCCGGCCCGGATGTCCGGGAGCAGGAGGCGCCAGGCGGACCGCCCGCGACCCCGGGCGCCCAGGAGCCACCAGCCAGCCGCGTCGCGGCCGCCCCCACCTCGGCCCTCCACCTGCGGCCTGCGCGGGTCAAGGCGCTGGCGATGAACGTCCTGTCGCTGGCAGCCCTGGTCCTCGTCACCCTGGGAATCGTGATCTGGTGGCGAGGCGACGGCATCGGGGCTCTCCTGCGCTGGCCGCGCGCCGGCCATTCGGACGTCGACGTGGGCGGCATCACGAGCGGGGTCTACGAGGGTTCCCATGGCCAGCCGGTGATCTTCGTGCGGGGCGTCGTCCGGGCCACCCACGAGCCCGTCGAGGGGCCGGTGACCGTCCGGGTCGTCCTGGAGCGAGGCGGCACCCCGCTGGGAGCGGCGACCGCGATCGCCGGCGCGGTGCCCAGCGCCGAGGAGCTCGCCGCGGTGACGTCGCCGGAAGGGCTGACGGCTCTCCGTCGGCAGGTGGACTCGCGGGCGCCGCGGGGGCTCGCACCGGGCACCGCTCTCCCCTTCCTGGCCGTGCTTCCCCTCCCGGAGGGGGACGTCGGAACCCTCCACTTCCGCGTGGACACCCTTCCCGAACGAGGGCGCTGACCGTGGCCGGACGGGACCTGGCCTCGTCCCGGGCCGAGGCCTTCGCCAGGAGGCTCTGCGCGCTCCCCGAGGGGGCCATGCGGGCCGGCTCGGCGGCGCGCCAGCTGTCCCGGATGTCCGCCGCGGAGGGCGTGTCGCTGCTCGCGGCGCTCATCTCCTCCGGCGCCCAGGAATGGGGAACGCCCGCCGTCGCGGCGATCGGCCAGGCCCTCCGGGACCCGGCCTCCGCCATCGACTACGAGTGGAGGGCGGCGGCCTACGCCGAGGCCCGGGAGCGCGCCCTGCCCCACGTGGCCTCCCTGTTCCTCGCCCCCGGCCCGCTCCGTGCCTACCAGGAACCGCGGGACAAGGCCGACCCGTTGGTCGCCCGTCTCACGCTCGGTCACAAGAAGTCCTTCGCGCGCCTCCGGCGCGACCCGGATCTCCTGGCGCGCCTCGCCGCGGAGGGGGACCCCTCGGTCCTCCGGGAGCTCCTGCAGAACCCGCTCGTCACCGAGACCGTGGCGGCGCGCATCGCCGCTCGCCGTCCGGTGCGTCCCGAGGCGCTCCGGGCGCTCCACGAGGACCCGCGATTCCGCAACCGGCAGGCGGTGCGCCGGGCCCTGGTCCGGAATCCCTACGTCGAGACCGAGATCGCGCTCCACATCCTGCCCACGCTTCCGGCGGGACTGGTCGAGGAGATCGCGGGGGACGGGACGCTCCACCCGGTCGTCCGGGAGGCGGCGCGGGTGCTCCTGGCGAAGCGGGAACGCTAGGTCAGGCCTTCCTCGACTCCGACCGCGCAGGCTGCTGCTGGGGCGTGGAGGCCTGCGGGGCTCCGGCGATCTGCTCCGGGTCGGCCTTGGGCGGGGTCACGTCGATCGAGTCGTCGGGACTGCCGGTGGCCTTCCGGAAGTTCCGGATGCCCTTGCCGAGGGCGTCGCCGAGCTGGGGGATCTTGTTGGCCCCGAAGATCAGCAGCACCACGACGAGGACGATGAGAATCTCGCCGAAACCGAGTCGCATGGGAGTTAGCATAACGCGGCTTGCGCCCTCCGAGCTACCCTTCGATCCCCGGCCGCCCCCTCGTCCTCGGCCACCGCGGCGCCAGCGCCGAGGCGCCGGAGAACACGCTCGCGGCCTTCCGCCGGGCCCTGGACCTCGGCGCCGACGGGTTCGAGCTCGACGTGTGGCGCTGCGGGAGCGGGGAGGCGGTGGTGATCCACGATGCCGACGCCGCCCGCACCGGGGGCCAGGCGATGCCGGTGAAGGATTCGCCGCTTCCGCGGCTCCGGAAGCTCGACGTCGGGCGGTGGCGGGGCAAGGGCTTCGCCGGGGAGCGGATCCCCACGCTCTCCGAGGTGCTGCTCGAGTTCCCGGGCGCCGTGGTGAACGTCGAGATGAAATCCGGCACGGTCCCCGACCTCGGGCTCGCCGTGGAGGTGGTCCGCACGCTTCGCCAGCACCGGGCCGAGCCGCGGGTGGTGGTCTCCTCGTTCAGCGCCTCGCTGCTGGGCGCCTTCCGCTCCCTGGCTCCCGACGTCGCCACCGGATTCCTGGTGGCGCCGGGGGCGATCGCCTGGGCCCGCGCGACGGCGGCGGTCCGGGCCCTCCGGCCCTCGGCCATCCACCTGGCCCGGGAACTCGCCACCCCGCAGCGGGTCGGGGCCTGGGCCAGGGCCGGGCTGAACGTCCTGGTGTGGACCGTCGACGACCCCGACGAGGTGGAACGGCTGGCCCGCATGGGCGTGGCCGCCCTGGTCAGCAACCGGCCCGGCGTGGCCCGTGAGGCGGTGAAGCGGGCCACGGGCGTCTGAGGCGCTACTCCAGCGGCCTCACCGGGGCGAGGAGCGCGGCCAGTCCCGCGGCGTCGGTCGCCGGCAGGCGGCAGGCCCCGTGCTCGCAGACGTAGGCCGTGGCCTTTCCGTCCACCGCCCGCTTGCCCCGCGCCACGGCGGCCACCCCGCCCAGCGCCTCCGCCGCGGCTCCGTCGGCGGCTCCGGCGAGGACGCGATTGGGCAGGAAGGTGTGGCGGAGGACGTCGACCATGTCCGCAGGCGGAGCCGAGCCGGCCGGCCAGGCCAGCACCACCTCGGGCGCCGCGTCGGTGAGGAAATCCAGTCCGAGCAGCATCTCGTGCAGGGCGGCCGGCTGCTGCTCCAGCACCGGGGCGTGGGCCCGGAGCGCCCCCACCGCGATCTCGCGCCAGCGGTCGTCGGTGGTGAAGGCGTGGAGGCGAAGCGCGTCGAGCAACGCCACCGATGCGCCGCTCGGCTCGGCCCCGTCGTGGCCGGGCTTCTCCCGTGCCACGAGCGTCTCGTGGTCGGCCGCGGTCCGGAGCCACCCGCCGGCCTCGCGGTCGGCGAAGAGTTCCTCCCCCTGCTCGGCCAGTTCCACGGCGGTGGCCAGCCACCGGGGCTCGAAGGTGGCCTCGAAGAGGTCGAGCAGCCCCTGCACGAGGAACGCCTGGTCCTCCAGGAACCCGGGGCCGGAGGTGCGCCCGTCGCGGAAGCTGCGCTGCACCCGGCCGTCCACCCGGAGACAATCGAGCGCGAAGCCGGCCGCTCGCGCCGCCGCCTCGACGTAGCGCGGCTCGGCGAGCACGCGCCCGCCCACCGCCATGGCCGAGATCATGAGGCCGTTCCAGGCGGCGAGCACCTTGTCGTCGAGCAGCGGGTGGGGGCGGGACTCGCGCTCCAGCCGCAGGATCTCCCGGGCTCCGGCGAGGGCCTCCCACTCGGTCTCGTCGGGGCGGGGGACGAAGAGGACGTTCTGGCCCTCGAAGTTCCCGCGCTGCGTGACCCCGTGGAAGGCGAGGAACCGGGGCGCGGCGTCCCCGAGGATCTGGCGGATCTCGCCCTCGCTCCAGACGAAGAAGCGCCCCTCCTCGCCCTCGGAATCGGCGTCGGTGGCCGACCAGAACGCTCCGTCGGGCGAGGTCATCTCCCGGAGCACGTAGTCGAGCGTGCTCCTCACCACCCGCGCGAAGTCCGGCCGGCGCGTCACCTGCCAGGCCTCGGCGTAGGCGAGCGTCAGCAGCGCGTTGTCGTAGAGCATCTTCTCGAAGTGGGGGACGAGCCAGAACTCGTCGACCGAGTAGCGGTGGAAGCCGCCCCCCACCTGGTCGTGGATGCCGCCGGCGGCGATGCGCTCGAGGGTGTGCACGGCCATCTCGAGGGAGAGGGCGTCGCCGGTGCGCCGGTGGTGGCGGAGCAGGAGCCGGACCGGCAGGCTTGAGGGGAACTTGGGCGCCCCGCGCACGCCCCCGTGCTGCGGGTCGTGGAGGCGGGCGTAGAAGGCCTGGGCGGCGCGGAGCACCTCGGTGCCCGGGAGGCGCTCCCCGGGGGGCGTCCCCGACATGGCCACCCGGACCGCCTCCGTGATCGACTCGGCCGCCCGGGCCACGCGCGCCGGGTCTCGCCGGTGGATGGCGGCGAGGTCGCGGAGCAGCGAGGAGAATCCCTTGGGCGCGCCACGGTCGCCGTCCCGGGCCGGGAAGTAGGTCCCGCCGAAGAAGGGGCGCCGGTCGGCGTCGAGCCACACGCTCATCGGCCAGCCGCCGTGGCCGTTCAGGGCCTGAACGGCGGTCATGTAGACGGCGTCGACGTCGGGTCGCTCCTCCCGGTCCACCTTGATGGGCACGAAGTCCTCGTTGAGCTGGCGGGCGATCGCCAGGTCCTCGAAGGACTCCTCCTCCATCACGTGACACCAGTGACAGGTGGCGTATCCGACCGAGAGGAAGACCGGGCGCCCGGTGCGGCGCGCCTCCTCGAACGCCTCGTCCCCCCAGGGGTGCCAGTCGACCGGGTTGTGGGCGTGCTGGCGCAGGTAGGGGCTGGTCTCGGCGATGAGACGGTTCGTGAAAAGCGGACCCTGGCCGTCGCGGTGACGGGTGCGCGGCTGGTAGCCGGGCGGGAGTGCGGCCCGGGCGGCGGCGATCCGGGCCGCCACGTCGGGAGGGAAGGGCGTCGCTCCCGGCAGGGGATCGGGCAAGTCGTCGGTCACGTCGATCCTCCCGGCCGCTGGCGGCGCACCGGGCTCGCATAACCGGCCCGTTCAGCGTTGGCGAGGGGTTCCCACGAGGAACGTCGCCGCCGGGCCCCAGGGCCGGGCGCGCTCCACCCGCCACTCGAGATCGCCGGGGAGTCCCGCGGAGAGGGCGAGGAGCTCCTCCGGACGGTAGCAGCGCAGGACCGAGACCACGCCGTCGAAGAGCACGAGCAGCGGGACCAGCGGAACGGCGTAGGTGAAGAACAGGCGCGAGAGCGTCACCGGCCGGAGGAACGGCGTGACGAGCCAGACCAGGACCGGGGAGAACAGGACGCCGATCAGGCCGAGCGCGCTCCGCTCGACCGCCTCGGCGGCGAGGAGCGGCATACCCCGGCGGGAGGCGTCGGCGAGGACGGCGCGCGCCGAGGCCGGCGGCAGGTGGTGGAAGCCGTCGAAGAGGGTCCTCACCCCGGGGAGCTCGGCGGGAACGTGGTCGGCGGGCACGGCACCGGGATGGCCGGTCACGCCGCGTGCGGCGCTGGCCTCGAGCCAGGCCCAGGCGTCGCCGTCGGGATGCAGGTCGGTCAGCCGGACATGGACCGCGCGTCCCAGCGCCGCCTCGACGCCCGGCGCGAGCGCGGGCCAGGGCCCGCCCGCGCCCGAGCAGAGGTCGACCACCTGGTCGGTCCCGGTGGAACGCAGGAGGGCGGCGATGCGGGGCGCGGCCGGCTCGAAGAGCCGGGTGAGGGTGACGATGCCGCGGAGGTAGTCGCCGAGCCAGCGCCGGATGGGCCGCGGCAGGCCGGGGAGGTCGGTGAACTCGAAGAGCTGGAGGCGCGGCCAGCGGGACCTCGGGAGCCGGAAGTCGTCCACCTTCATCCCTTGATCACGCCCATCGGCTCGAGCCGGGCGACGACGCGGGACAGGCCGGCCCGCTCGACCACCGAGACCACCCGGGCGCCCAGGTCCCCCTCCGAGAGCGAGAGGGCCCGCTGCAGCGCCCGGACGGCGAGCCCGGTCATGACCTGGCGATTGGCCCAGGCGAAGTTGGCGGCCGCGCTCATGGCGGAGAGGTATTCCCGGCCCGCGGCGCTCCGCACCGGCGCGCAGGCGAGCTGCGGGTCGGGGATCGACGCGTAGTCCGGCCCGTGGCGCGACATGGCCGGAGCGAGCGCCGCCACCGCCTCGTCGCAGACCTGGTAGCCGAGCCCGCGCGAACCGGAGTGGATCTGGATCGCCAGGTCGCCGGGGACGAGCCCGAAGGCCAGCGCGGCCGGCTCGTCGAACACCTCGGCCACCACGTCGAGCTCGAGGAAGTGGTTGCCGCTCCCGAGCGTCCCGAGCTGATCGGCGCCGCGCTCGCGTGCCCGCTCGCTCACCGTGCGCGGGTCGGCGCCGGCGAGCGCGCCCCCCTCCTCGCAGTGCTCCAGGTCGCTCGACGAGGCGGCGAAGCCCCGGGCGAAGGCCCAGCGGGCCCCCTGGGCCAGCACGGCGTCGAGGTCGCGCGGGGCGAGGCGGGGGATGGCATGGCTCGAGCCCACGCCGGTGGGAACGTCGCGGAAGAGCTGGGCGAGCGCCTCGTGAAGCCGCGGCCGGACGTCCGCGGCGGGGAGGTGGGTGGAGACGAGCCGCACGCCGCAGTTGATGTCGTAGCCCCGGCCGTCCGGCTCGAGGCGGGCCTGGTGCCAGGTGACGGCCTTCACGTCGGCCCCCTCGGCGTGGAGCACGGGATCGCGGGCGCCGCTCCCCACCCGCACCCGCGCCTCCCCGGGGCGCAGCGAGAGCACCTCGCACGCGCAGGGGATCCTGCCCCGGGTGACGAGACCGAAGAGCACCTCGCGCATCACCGCCACCGCCGTGCCGGCCAGGTCGCCGCCTTCGCGGACCGTGAATTCCTCGTCGGCGGTCTCCCGGACCGCCCCGCCGCCCGCGGAGAGCGCGCCGAGCGCGAGCACCAGCCGCGCCAGGGCCTCCTCGGGCGTGGCGCCCCGCGCGGCGATGCCCACGTCCGCGGTGTGGGAGAGCTCCTCCCAGGGCTGGGGAAGGGAGAGGCGCACGGCTATCCCGGCTCGGTGGCCGCGGCGGCCGGGCGCCGTCCCTGGATGGGAACGATCTCCCTCGAGGCCACCCGCCGGAAGCGAAGGAACAGGGCCACCGCCACGGCGGAGAGGCCGATGAGCAGGCCCCATCAGAGGCCGGTCACTCCCCATCCCAGCGCGATCCCGAGCCCCAGCGCGGCCGGCATCCCCAGCGCCCAGTGGCCCACCAGGTTGGCCCAGAGCGTGAAGCGGGTGTCGCCTGCGCCGCGGAGCACGCCCGCGCCCACGGCCTGGATCCCATCCGAGACCTGGAAGAGGCCGGCCACGAGGAGGAGCGGGGTCGTGGCCGCGACCACCGCCGGGTCGGAGCTCATGAGCCGCGCGAACAGGCCCGGGAAGAGGAGGAACGCGAGCCCCCATGCCGACATCAGGGCCGCCCCGGTCCCGAAGGCCACCATCCCGGCACGCCGGGCGCCGGGCGTGTCCCGGGAGCCGACCGCCCAGCCCACCCGGACCGAGCCGGCGTTCCCGATCCCCACCGCCGCGTTGAAGGAGAAGGAGGCGAGCGCGATCGCCACCTGGTGGGCCGCCATGGGGACGGCGCCGAGCCTCCCGGCCAGGATCCCCACCATGGCGAAGAGGCCGACCTCGGCCGCCATGTGCAGGCCGACCGGGGCGCCCACCTTCACGGCCAGTCGCATCTCGCGCGGCACGGGACGGCGCACCCAGCGTCCCGGGACCGGGACCCGGCCGGCCGCCCAGGCCACGAAGACGGCCTGGAGCCAGGTGGCGACGGCGGTGGCGATGCCCGAGCCGACCGCGCCGAGCGGCGGGATGGCGCGCAGCACGCCCGCGACGGCGGGCAGGCTCGCGCCGCCGAACACGAGCAGCAGGTCGAGGAGCAGGTTCACCACGTTGGCCATCACGGCCGAGAGGACGACGGCCCGCGGTGCGTTCGACCCCTGGAGGTAGGAGCGTGCCGCGAAGAAGAAGAGGAGGGCGGGCAGGCTGGGAAGCCGGGCGAGGAGGTGCCCCGACGCCTGCGAGGCCACCTCCGGCGCGATCCCCAGCGGCCCGAGCGCCAGCGGCACGAACCCGAGCGGGATGGCGAGCAGAACGCCGATGAGCAGCGAGAGCCAGGCGCCCTGCCAGAGGAAGTGCCGCGCGCGCGTCCCGTCCCCGGCCCCGAGGGCCTGCGAGACGAGCGGGTCGAGCCCCATCATCGTCCCCATGCCCAGGACCGAGACCGCGAAGAAGAGGAGCGACCCGAGCCCGACCCCGGCCAGCTGCGCCGCGCCTGCCCGGCCGACGACCGCGGCGTCCACCACGCCCATGAGCGACTGGCCGGCGTTGGCGAGCGCCAGCGGCACGGCGAGCCGGACGAGGGCGCGCACCTCGGCGCGGGTGGGGTCGGAGAGCTTCACGGGCGCGCGAACATAACGGGACCGGGCATGGGGGCAAAGCGGGTAAGCTCCGGCGCCTCGATGGCCGCCGGCTCCGCGCCCTCCCCCTGGTGGGGATTCTCCGCCGTGTCGGTGGGGGTCTTCATGGCCACGCTCGACGGGAGCGTGGTCAACGTGGCGCTCCCGTCCATCCGCACCCACCTCGGCGCGTCCATCGGGGGGGTCGAGGCGGTGGTGAGCGTCTACCTGCTCGTCATCTCGGCGACCCTGCTGGCGGCCGGGAGGCTCGGCGACGTGCTGGGGCGGCGCCGGGTCTTCACGGGAGGGATGCTCCTCTTCACCCTGGGCTCCGGGCTGTGCGGCTCGGCCGGGTCGCTTCCGGCGCTGGTCGCGGCGCGAGGAATCCAGGCGCTGGGGGCGGCGGCCATGATGTCGATGGGGCCGGCCATCGTGACCCAGATCTTCCCGCGCGAGCGGCGGGGGCAGGCGCTGGGAGCGGTCTCCAGCGTGGTGGCCGCCGGGCTCACGGCCGGTGCCCCGGTCGGCGGCGCCATCCTGTCCTTCGCCTCCTGGCACGGCGTCTTCCTCGTGAACCTGCCGGTCGGGCTGATCGGCGCCGCCTGGGCGTGGCGTGCGCTCCCGGAGGAGCCCGCCGGGGAGCGCCTCCGGTTCGACCTTCCCGGGGCCGCGTGGCTCGGCGTGGCGCTCGCCGCCGCCATCGGCGCGGTCGAGGCGGCTCCGCATTCGGGAAGGTGGGTGACGGCCCTCGCCGCCGTCGCCGCGGTCGCCTCCGCGATCCTGTGGAGGGTCGAGCGGCGCAGCGCGGCTCCGCTCGTGGACCCGGGACTGCTCGCGGACCGCACCATCTCGCTGGGGCTCGTGGCCGCGCTCCTCTCCTACGCGGCCCTCTTCCACCAGATGATGCTGTCGCCGTTCTTCCTCGCCGACGTGAAGGGGCTCTCGCAGGCGGGACTGGCGGCGACCCTGACCGTCGTCCCCGTCGCGCTCATGGTCACCTCGCCGATCTCGGGCTGGTTCTCCGACCGCCGAGGCCCCCGGATCCCGCAGGTGGCGGGCGGCGTGATGGTGGCGGCCGGGCTGGCCTGGCTCGGCATCTCCGACGGCGCCACCTCGATGCCGGCCATCGTCGCGGCCTTCGCGCTGGAGGGAGCGGGCATGGGCCTCTTCCAGCCGCCCAACAACAGCGCGGTGATGGGGGCGCTGCCGCGGGCCAAGCTGGGCTCGGGCGGCGGGCTGCTCGCCACCTCGCGAAACGTCGGGATGGTGCTCGGGGTGGCGACCGGCGCCGCCCTCTTCGAGGCCGGGGAGCGGACGTCGTTCCTGGCGGGATGGCGGCTGGCGCTCGGTTCGGGGGCGCTGCTGGCGCTCGCCGCGGGATTGCTGGCGCTGGGGAAGCCGGACGGGTCGAGGGGCCCCCGGTGATCCCGGGACCGGGGCGCGGGCCGTCCGGCACTGGACGGACATTCAGAGCCGTGGCACGATGCCCCCGTGGTGGTCGTCGGCGTCGATCCGGGCACGCAGCGGTGCGGCTACGGTGTGGTGGCGAGGACGGGTTCCCGGCTCCGGGTCGTCGAGTCGGGAGTGCTCGTGCCGGGCGACCACGACCTGCCGCGCCGGCTCGCGCTCATCCTCGACGGCCTCGAGGCCCTCTTCTCCCGCGCCGGCGCCGACGCCGTGGCGGTCGAGACCGTCTTCGCGGGCGTTTCGCCTCGCTCCGCGCTCGTCCTCGGGCAGGCCCGCGGCGTGGTCCTGGCGGCGGCCGACCGCGCGGGGCTCCCGGTGTGCGAGTACGCGCCGCAGCAGGCCAAGCTCGCCCTCACCGGCAACGGGCGCGCCGAGAAGGC
>DAIEMM010000331.1 GCA_027349605.1 Anaeromyxobacteraceae bacterium | reverse complement strand
GGCTCGTCGGTCGCATGGCGTCGAGGATCCCGGGCCTGACGGCCCGGGGCTCGACGCGCCCTGCGGGCAGCTCGTCGCGGCACGACCCCCGCCGGCTGGGACGGCACGGGCCGAAGGCGACGCGGGCTACCCGGAACCGCCGGCACGACGGGAGGGCCCCCGGCGACGAGGCCGCCCCGCCGGGTCCGTCAATCCCGCTCCCACAGCTTCACCCCGCCGAGCAGCCCGGCGACGTTGTCCACCCGTTTCACGTTCCGCGGAAGCGGGAGGTCGACCTTCCGGGCGTTGCCGCCGCCCAGGTAGAGGACGCGGAAGTTGAAGGTGTGCTGGAGCTGGTCGATGGCCTGGCCGAGGGTCCTGTTCCACCGCTTCTTCCCGCGCTTCTTCAAGGCGGCGTCGCCGAGCAGTTCCTCGTAGCTCTTGCCCTTGCGGAACGGGTGGTGCCCGAACTCGACGTTGGGAACGTAGTGCCCGTTCACGAAGAGCGAGAAGCCGAATCCGGTGCCGAGCGTGACGCAGATCTCGACCCCGCGCCCCTGCACGACCCCGTGCCCCTGGACCCCGGCGTCGTTCAGCACGCGGGTGGGGCGGCCGGTGGTCCGGAGGAACCACGTGGCGAGGTCGAATCCGGCCCAGGACGGGTGCATGTTGGGCGCGGTGCGGACCACCCCGTCGACGACCACCCCGGGGAATCCCACCGACACCCGGTCGAACAGCGTGCGCTCGGGAAGCAGCTTCTGCAGCGCCGCGCCCACGGCCCGCGGCGTGGCCGGGCGGGGCGTCTCGATGCGGGTCCGCTCGGAGAGCGGCTTGCCGTGGGCGGAGACGATCATCGCCTTCAGCCCCGTGCCCCCGATGTCGATGCAGAGGGTCCGCAGGGACCTTCCGTCCGTCCTCGCGCCTGTCGTCATCCGTCCTCCTTGGCCGCTACCGGGACTTCTCCTTCTCCCGCTGCTCGAAAACCTGCTCGCGGTGACGCGAGGCCACCTCCGTCACCTTCTCGCGCTGGGGCTCGGGAAGCGCCTCCACCGCCTCCAGGAAGGCCTCCGTGTCGAGCGCGTCGAGCTGCTGCTCCAGCAGCTCGGCCGGGCCGGGTCCGGAGCTTCGGGGGGGAGCCGCCGGACGGGACTTCCCTCCGCCCATCCCGGATCCCGGTCCACCGCTGGCCGCCATGGAACCCGACCCGCCGGGCGGCCTGCCCGGGGGCCCGCCGCCCTGGCGACCCGGCGGTACGTCCTCCGGGTGGGGCTGCGAAGCCCTGGCTGCGTCCTGAGCCCGCAGGAGCCGGGCGTCCGCCTGCTCGAACCACTTCACCTGCTCCGGCGTGAGCTGGAGCGCGCCGCGGTGGGCGAGCACCGCCGCCAGCGAGGAATGTTGCAGCAAGGGAGGCGGAGCCGCAGCGGACTCGGCTGCTCCGGCGGGCAAGGCGCAGAGGAGGAGCGCGACGACGAGGGAAGGGAACCGGGCCGGCGAGGGCATCGGCGAGATTCCTAGCACGAAGCCGGCGTTGACTGCGCGGCTCAGCGGCGCCCGCCGCCTCCGTGCCCGCCTCCGCCGTAGCCGCCGGGACGAGCGCCCCCGCCGAACCCACCCGGACGGGCTCCGCCGCCACCGGAGTATCCCCCGCCGCCGAAGCCGCCGCGCGAGGCGGTCATCGCCGGGCCGCGAGAGAAGCTGCCCGATCCACCCGGGGTGAAGCCGCGGCCGGGCTGGGCGAAGCCGCCGGAAGGCCGGGAGTACCCGCGCCCGGCGCCGTACGACTGCGCCATTCCGGCCGGCCGACCCGTCATCCCGTAGGAGCGCGTCGGCACCGCGCCGGCCCGACCGGGGACGGCGCCCGAGGGAGCCGTGCCGGGGTGGCCGGGAGCCGCGCGGGGCATGGCACCGGGCACGCCGTTGCGTCCCTGCGCCCCGGCACCCGCCCGTGGAGGCGCGCCCGCTGGCCCGCCCGCCCGGCCGGTGTACGCCATGCCCGGGCGGGGGGGCGGCACCCCGCCGCCGTGCCCCGGAGGCGGCCGGTAGCCCGGACCGACGCCGTTCCAGCGCCCGCCATGGTAGTAGCCGCCGCCGTACCAGCCCGCATGGGCGTACGGGCGCGCGTAGCCGTACCAGGTCCCGTAGCCGTACCCGTACCACGGGTAGCCGCTCCACCCCGCGTAGCCGAACCAGGGCATGGCCCCCCAGCCCCATACCCAGGGTGCGATGACCCAGGACCAGCCGACGGCCGGGTAGTACACGTACATGTTGGGCGTCCCGCCGTTCGACGGCAGGTAGGTGTACGCGTTCCCGTAGGGCATCCAGACCCAGCCGTACTGGCTCGTGTAGACCCATTGCCCGGAGGGCGCGGCCTGCTGGACCACGACCTCCTCCCCGCTCGCGACGTTCACCTCCGTGGGCGGGGGCGGCGCCCAGGTCGGAGCCGGCTCGGTGGGCTCGACGCCCAGCGGCGTGTCGTCGGCGAGGGACGGCCCGGGCAGGAGAACCGCTGCGAGGAGCGAGGCGGACAGCACGACGGCGAAACGGAAGGTCTTCATGGCGTCACCCTGGCGTTAGGACGCGCCCAAGTTGGCTTCCCTTCACTCTACTCCTGATCGTGGAGCGGGTCCTCCCCGGCCGACCAGGACGGAAGTACCCGATCCGACAGCTGAAAATTCTCCCCGTCGTGTTCCGTGAAGATGACGTACACCGCCTCCCGGGCCACCCCGAAGGAGTGGGAGATCTCGTCGATGTAGGCGAGCGCGAGGCGCCGCTTTTGATCCTTCGTCCGCCCCAGGCGGATGTCGGCGTTCACGAATGCGGTCCGCCCCCCCGAGGAGGCGGCGCGACCGAAGGCGAGGTCGTCGTGCGAGAAGCACCGGAGGGTCACCGCGATGTGGTCCGTCCCGGTGTCCATGATCTCCGAGAAGTGCCGGACGACGGCCGCGGAGAACCGGTTCTTCTCGGCCGGCGTGGCCTGGAAGTTCATCTCGAACTGCAGGTGGGGCATGGCGTCTCCCGGTGGGCGCCGCTCGGCGCCCTAGCGGTTCACGTGGACCACCTTCGCGGGCGGGAACCCGTTGAAGTGGGTGGACGACGCATGACTGTAGGCGCCGATGTTCCGGCTGTAAACCATGTCCCCCAGCTTGAGGTCGGCGGGCAGCCGCTCGGTCATGGAGACCACGTCGAGCGCGTCGCAGGTGGGGCCGAAGACCGAGCAGGTCTCGACCGGCCCCTTCTTGAAGGCCTCGAAGTGGTACTGGCAGTGATCGAAGATCACGCCCGAGAAGGTGTGGTACACGCCGTCGTCGACGTAGTAGCAGAGCTTCCCGTCGCGCACCGCCTTGCCGATGACGGTGCAAACCACGGTGCCCGCGGTGGCCACCAGGAAGCGCCCCGGCTCGGCCAGGATCTGGATGTCCTTGGGGAAGAGCCGGTCGAGCTCGCGGTTCAGGATCTTCGCCAGCTCCCGGAACGGCTTCACCGAGTCGTCGTAGGGGGCCGGGAAACCGCCGCCGATGTCCACCAGGAACATCTTGCCGGCTCCCCGCGCCTTGGCCTCGCGGAAGACGTTGGCGGCCAGGTTCAGCGCCTGGACGTAGTTGTCGAAGTTTGTGGTCTGGCTGCCCACGTGGAAGGAGATGCCCTCCACGGTGAGCCCCTCCTTCTCGGCTTCCAGGATCAGGTCCACCGCCTCGCCGGACGACGCCCCGAACTTGGAGGAGAGCTCCACCATCGCGCCGGTGTTGGGAACGCGCAGCCGGAGCGCCAGCCCGGCCCGGGGAGCGAACTTCTTGATCTTCTTGATCTCCTCGAGGTTATCGTAGGTGACGAGCGGCTTGTAGCGGTCGAGCTGCCGCAGGGTGCCGTTGGCCTTGATGGGATTGGCGTA
Organism: Anaeromyxobacteraceae bacterium; assembly: GCA_027349605.1. Lineage (GTDB taxonomy): Bacteria > Myxococcota > Myxococcia > Myxococcales > Anaeromyxobacteraceae > CAIOAK01. The sequence continues at coordinate 767 of DAIEMM010000331.1, read as the reverse complement.
GATGATCTTGTCCCAGATCCAGGCCTGCCGTTCCTTCTCCGGCATGTCCCGGATCAGCTCGTGGACGATCATGAACTCCGGCATGGAGGCCACGTCGAAGCTGGCCCCGGCGTCGAAGAGGGTCTTCACGATGGCCGGGTCGGAGTTGGCCTTGACCGCGTAGTAGGCCTGCACCCGCGGCAGGTACTTGCGGAAGGTGGCGTAGTTCTTCCGGAGCTCGTCGTGGTCGACGACGAAGAGCGGCGTGCCGTGCTGCCGGGCCAGCTGCTGCAGGCGCTTCGTGGAGACCATGGGTCCCTCCCCCCGGTGGGCGTCAGTCGCCGTCCGTGATCAGGAAGTTCTTGAACTGCCAGGGGTCGGAGGCGTCGACCTGCGGGTTGTTGAAGCCCTCGAAGGCGTTGGTGTAGTGGGCGAGCGGCGTCCAGGGCGAGGCCTTGGAGATCCACTTGCCCAGGTAGGGCTTCGCGATCTCGAGCACGAACTCGTGCGGCAGGTCGTCGGGGACCACCACGCCGCGGTCGGGGTTCTTCACCATCCAGAGGACGGCGGCGACCACCGAGATGGCCACCTGCATGGTGGTGGCGTTCTGGTGCGGGACCAGGCGCCGCGACGCCTCGATGGAGAGATCGCTGCCCACCCACCAGGAGTTGTAGGGGTGGCCCATGATGAGGGCGCCCAGGATGTCCGAGCCGCTGGTGATCTCGTCGTTCAGGATGCGGAGGTCGGGCTGGAGCTCGTAGTCGTAGCCCCGCAGCTCGTTCAGCGAC
>DAIEMM010000313.1 GCA_027349605.1 Anaeromyxobacteraceae bacterium | reverse complement strand
CCCAGGCGGGATTGCCGTGCGAGGTCCAAGCGGCGGCATCCTACCCTCCGTACCCCCATTCCGGTCAGCCATTCCTCCCTTCCTGGATTAGGATTCGCCACCACGTGCGACGCATCGCCCTCATCCCGGCGCGGCTGGGCGCCACCCGCTTCCCGCGCAAGCTCCTCGCCCCGCTGGGCGGGAAGACCGTGATCCGGCGGACCTACGAGGCGGTGCGCGACACCGGGCTGTTCGACGCGGTCCTCGTGGTCACCGACGCCGAGGAGATCCGCGCCGAGGTCGAGCGCGCCGGCGGCGAGGCGCGCATGTCCCGCGGCGACCACGAGAGCGGGACCGACCGGAGCGCCGAGGGGGTGGAGGGCATCCCGGCCGACCTCGTCCTCAACGTCCAGGGGGACGAGCCATTCACGCGTCGTGAACCGCTGGAGAGGCTGCTGGCCGCCTTCGAGGGGCCCGGCGCGGAAGAGGTGGGAGTCGCCTCGCTCATGCAGGAGCTGCACGACCCCGCGCTGGTGAAGGACCCCAACTACGTGAAGGTGGCGGTCGACCTCGCCGGGAACGCCCTGTTCTTCTCGCGCTCCCCCGTCCCCTACGTGCGCGACCCGTCGGTGAAGCCCGTGTTCTATGAGCACATCGGCGTGTACGCCTTCCGCCGGGACGCCCTGCTCCGCTTCGCCCGGCTTCCCGCCGGCCCGCTGGAGCGCGCCGAGAAGGTGGAGTGCCTGCGCTTCCTGGAGCACGGGATCCGCATGCGCATGGTGGCCACCGACTACATGGGCGTCGAGATCGACACCCCCGAGGACCTGCGCCGCGCCGAGCGGCTGCTGGCCGGAGAGCATCCCTGAGGGAGAGAAACGTGCACAAGAACCTGAAGCAGGTGGGGCAGGTGACGTTCGGTCGCGGCGCCCTGGGGCAGCTCGACGCGATGCTGGCCGACCACCGGCAGGGAACGGCCCCCATGGTGTTCCTCGTCGACCACGTCTTCCAGGACCGCCCCGACTTCGTGGCCCGCATCCCGGTGCGGGGCCGGGACCGGATCTACTTCGTGGACACCACCCACGAGCCCAAGACCGGCGACGTCGACTCGCTCCGGGACCGGATCCGCGCCGAGCTCGGCAAGGTCTCCGGGCTCATCGGGATCGGCGGCGGCTCCACCATGGACCTGGCCAAGGCGGTCGCCCTGATGCTCACCAACCCCGGGTCCTCGCAGGACTACCAGGGGTGGGACCTCGTGCAGGTTCCGGGCGTCTACAAGGCCGGCGTGCCCACGCTCTCGGGCACGGGAGCCGAGGTGTCCCGCACCGCCGTGCTCATCGGGCCCACGAAGAAGCTCGGGCTGAACTCCGACTACACCCCGTTCGACCAGGTCTTGCTCGACCCCGACCTCATCGCCGGGGTCCCGGAGCGGCAGCGCTTCTTCACCGGCATGGACTGCTACATCCACAACGTGGAGTCGCTGCAGGGGCGGGCCATGAACGCCTTCGCCCGGGCCCACGCCGAGAAGTCGCTCGAGATCTGCCGGGAGATCTTCCTCGAGAAGGAACGCTGGGACGGCGACTCCGACGAGAAGCTCATGATGGCCTCCTGGATGGGCGGGATGTCCATCGCCTACTCGCAGGTGGGCGCGGCCCACGCCATGAGCTACGGCCTCGGCTACGTGCTCGGCACCCACCACGGCGAGGGCAACGCGGTCGCCATGCAGGTGCTCGGGGAGTTCTACCCGGAGGGCGTGCGCGACTTCCGGCGCATGGTCGAGAGGTCCGGCGTCGAGATCCCCCAGGGACTGACCGCCGGGCTCCCGGCCGCGAAGCTCGACAAGATGATCGAGGTCTCGCTGGGCATGGCGCCGCTCTGGCAGAACGTGCTCGGCGACGACTGGAAGCGCCAGATGACCCCGGAGCGCCTCCGTGCGCTCTACCAGCGGCTCTAGGAGGCGGGATGCCCGGCTACGAGATGTGGGGCGCCGAGGAGCGGCGCGAGGTGGAGGAGGTGCTCGAGACGGGCATCCTCATGCGCTACGGTTTCGACGGCCCGCGGAAGGGGCGCTGGAAGGCCCGGGAGCTCGAGGCCGCGCTCTGCCAGCGCACCGGGGCGGCCCACGCCCAGGTGGTGTCCTCCGGCACGGCGGCGCTGACCACGGCGCTGGCCGCGCTGGGAGTGGGCGCGGGGGACGAGGTGGTCATGCCCACATTCACCTTCGTGGCCAGCTTCGAGGCGGTGCTCTCGGTGGGGGCGACGCCGGTGCTCGCCGACGTCGACGACACGCTGACCTTGTCGCCGGCCGCGGCCCGGGCCGCGGTGACGCCTCGTACCAAGGTGATCATGCCAGTGCACATGTGCGGCTCGATGGCCGACCTGGGCGCGCTCGAGGCGCTCTGCGCCGAGAAGGGGCTCCTGCTGCTCGAGGACGCCTGCCAGGCCACCGGCGGCACCTGGAAGGGCAGGGCGCTCGGCACCGTGGGCAAGGCCGGCTGCTACTCCTTCGACTTCGTGAAGACCATCACCTGCGGGGAAGGGGGAGCCGTCGTCACGTCCGACCCGGAGGTGGCCCGCCGCTGCGACCAGTACGCGGATCACGGGCACGACCACATGGGGGTCGATCGAGGCGCCGACCTGCACCCGGCGCTCGGCTACAACTTCCGCATCTCCGAGCTGCACGCGGCGGTCGGGCTCGCGCAGGTCCGCAAGCTCGACGGGTTCCTGGAGATCCAGCGGCGCAACAAGCGGGCCCTTCGCGAGGCGCTCGCCGCCGTGCCCGGCGTCACCTTCCGGCGCATTCCCGATCCCGAGGGGGACAGCGCATCCTTCCTGTCCTTCTTCCTGCCCGACGAGGCCCGGGCCCGCGCGGCGGCGAGGGCGATGCAGGCCGCCGGCATCCCCGCCATGTACTGGTACGACAACAACTGGCACTACCTGCGGCGGTGGGACCACCTCAAGACGGCGGCGTCCTTCTCCCCGCTCCCGGCCGGCGTCCGCGAGGCGCTGACCGCGCTGGCCAGCCGCCCGTTCCCGGCCTCCGACGCCGTGCTGTCCCGCGCCATCTCCACGCCCATCGCGCTGGGCTGGACCGGGGATCAGCTGGCCGAGCGGTGCGCGAAGCTGGCCGCTGCCGTCCGATCGGCGGGGTGAAGCAGCGCCGTCTACGCAGTAGACGGCGCAAGGCTCGCGCACCACCGGGTTCCTCGGGGCGAACAGGTCCATCACCTCGTCGCCGTACACCCGCCGCGCCGCTTCCAGATTGTGCCCCTTGCATTATTCCGCGTGGCGTTTTATGCCGCGTCGCGAACTGGACACGCTGCGGCCCAAGCAATCGCGCAACGAGGACGCGGCATAATCTGGAGGCCTCCGACAGGGCATCCTTGCCTCTTCACGGCACTTCGCCGTCGAGGAGGCAGACATGTTCGATCCAGCTTCGGTGACGATCCGGGGTCCCATCCAGGGGCACGTGGAGGGCTTCTGGAAGGAGTTGCGAAGGCAGGGCTACGCGCCGCTTTCAGCAAGGAATCTGCTGCACGTGGCCGCCCACCTCGGGCGGTGGCTCGAGGCCGAGGGCCTCGTGCTTCGCGATCTCACCGAGGAGCGGGTTGACGCCTTCTTCCGGCATCGTCGCGACGAGGGGTACACCGGGCTTCGGACTCGCCACGCGCTGGGGCCGCTGCTCCGGTACCT
>DAIEMM010000310.1 GCA_027349605.1 Anaeromyxobacteraceae bacterium | reverse complement strand
CCGCCCCCGCGCTGGGTCCCACCCCCCCAGTCCGCCGCCTGCACCGACGAGAAACCTTGCGAGAACGCCCGCCGCTGGCTCGACGTTGAGAAGGAGGCCGCGCTCGCCCGGCCCGCCTGCCGCCCGGTGCCGCTCCTGGGGAGCCAGGACGCCTGCGCGCGCGCCGAGGCGGCCTACGCCAGGGTTCACCGGGAGCAGATCGACTACTTCTCCGCGCTTTGCACCGGCACGTCGGGCTCCAGTGCCTGGGCGATCCGGCCCTTCACGGGCACGCCCGACTCCGACCGGATCGCCACCTGCGGCGGGAAGGGCGGGAGCCCCTCCTTCACCTGCCGCCTCTGGGAGTGGACCTGGGCCACCCCGGCGGCAGGAGGGGCCTTCGTCGTCTTCCTGGTCCACCCGGAGGGCGCGCCTGCGGGGGTGTGGGCCGTGAACAGCTGCTCGTACTGCGAGGCGGGGGGAGAGTGCCGGGAGTTCCGCGGCAAGAACTGACTGGCGCGGGCCCCGTCAGGTGGCCGTCCGCGGATGCATCACGGACCGCTTCTCGCCGAAGGCGCTCCGGACGGCCAGGTAGTCCTGGTCGTCGAGGAGGAGCCCCCGGGAGATGGTCCGGATCTCCTCCTCCTCGGGCCCGGTGACGACGCCGTCCGCGGCGGCCACCGCGAAGAGGCAGTGGAGGAGCCCCAGCTTCTGCTCGTGGGAGGCGGCGTCCCGGAAGTCGCGGATGGCCACGAAGTTGTGGGTGGGGCCGAGCATCTTCTGCGTGGCCCGCGCGATCTCGATCACCATGGCGGCCTGGGAGGGCGAGAGGTTCCCGTGGGTCATGACCATCCGCTCCATCTCCTTCACCTCCGCCGGCGCCACGACGAGGTCCACGTTGGCCACCCGGGCGAGCAGGAAGGCGAAGAGGGAGAGGTGGCGAGCCTCGCCGGGGTCCATGGAGTCGAGCTGCTGCGAGATCCGGTGGACGACCTCCGCCTCGGGATCTCGCGCGGGTGCCGGGGAGAGCCCCAACCAATCCAGCAAGGACATGCACCGAGCCTAACGGGCGCCGCGGCCTTTCGCCGGATAGAACGGCGCCATGTCCGACAAGCTCACGCTGTCCGACGCGGAGTGGCGCGCCCGCCTCTCCCCGGAGGCCTACGAGGTGCTCCGGCGCCACGGCACCGAGCGCCCCTTCACCGGCTGCTTCCTCGGCACCCGCGAGCCGGGCACCTACGTCTGCGCGGGCTGCGGGAACCCCCTCTTCCGCTCCGGCACCAAGTTCGAGTCGGGCACCGGATGGCCGTCGTTCACCCAGCCGGTCGGACCCGACGCGGTGGCCAGCGTGGTCGACCGCTCCTACGGGATGACCCGCACCGAGGTGCGCTGCGCCCGCTGCGACGGCCACCTGGGACACGTCTTCCCGGACGGACCGCCCCCCACCGGGCTCCGCTACTGCATGAACGCGGCGGCGCTCCGCCACATCCCCGAGGGACAGCCCGTCGTGCTCGTCACCCGGTGACCCACACCATCCGGGGCCTCCCCCGATGGGGCCAGCGCGAATTGGCGCCCATCCCGGCCGGATTTCAATAGGCTGCGGGGTCGGAGGACGATCCCTGGCGAGACGCATCGGCACGTCCTGGAAGCAGAAGCCGGTCGAGGGTCCCTTCGACGCGGTGGTGATCGGCTCGGGCATCGGAGGCCTGGGGGCCGCGGCCCTGCTGGCCCGAAGGCGCGGGATGCGGGTGCTCGTGCTCGAGCGCCACACCACCGCCGGCGGTTTCACCCACACCTTCGAGCGCGACGGCTTCGAATGGGACGTGTGGGTGCACTACGTCGGCAAGATGACCGGGCGCCGTGGCGCGCTGCGCCGTCTCTTCGACTACGTCACGAATGGTGAACTGGACTGGGCGCCCATGCCCGAGGTCTACGACCGCATCGTGGTGGGCGACCGGGAGTTCGACCTGGCGGCGGGCGAGGAGCGGTTCGTCGACGGGCTCGCCTCGTCCTTCCCGTCGGAGCGGAAGGGGATCCAGGCCTACCTGGCCCAGGTGAAGGCCTGCGCCCGCTCCGCCGGCCCCTACTTCGCGGCCCGGGCCCTGCCGCCCCGGGTGGGCGGCCTGATGGGCGGTCTCATGCGCCGAGGGTTCCTGCGGCACGCCCGGCGGACCACCGGCGAGGTCATCGCGTCCCACGTGAGGGACCCGCTCCTCCGCGCCGTGCTGGCCGGACAGTACGGCGACTACGGGTTGCCTCCGTCGCTCTCCAGCTTCGGCAACCACGCGATGGTGGCCGAGCACTACCTGCACGGCGCCGCCTACCCGGTGGGCGGGTCGAGCCGCATCGCCGCGACCATCCTGCCGGTCATCGAGGCGGCGGGCGGCCACGTCGCGGTGGCCGCCGACGTCGAGCAGGTGGTCGTGGAGGACGGCCGGGCGGCAGGGGTCCGGCTCGCCGGCGGGGGCGTGGTCCGGGCGCCAGTGGTGGTGAGCGACGCTGGCTGGGCGGTCACGGTGGGCGCGCTCGTGCCCAGGGAGTGGCGTTCCCGCTTCCCGTCCCTGCCGGGCATCGGACCCTCCGCCGCGCACCTCTCGCTCTACGTGGGCCTGCGCGGCACGGCCCAGGAGCTCGGCCTCTCCGGGACGAACCAGTGGATCTACGACGGTCCCGACCTCGACCGGGCCTTCGAGCGCTTCGGGCGCGACCCCACCGCCCCCTTCCCGCTCGTCTACCTCTCCTTCGCGTCCGCCAAGGACCCCACCTTCCAGGACCGCTTCCCCGGCAAGGCCACGCTGGAGGCCATCACCATGGGCCCCTACGCGCCCTTCGCCCGGTGGGAGGACACGCGCTGGCACCACCGCGGCCCGGAGTACGAGGAGCTGAAGGGCCAGCTGCGGGAGCGGCTGCTGGCCATCGTGGAGGCGCGCCTTCCCGCCGTCCGGGGTCGCGTCGAGGTGGCCGAGCTCTCCACGCCGCTCTCCACCCGTCACTTCGCCGGCCACCCCCACGGCGAGATCTACGGCCTCGAGGCCACCCCGCGCCGCTTCGAGGCGAGCATCCCGGTCCGCGCCCCCCTGCCCGGCCTCTTCCTCACCGGCGCCGACGCCGCCACCAGCGGCCTGACCGGCGCCCTGGCCGGGGCTGCCCTCTGCGCATCGGCCATCCTGAAGGAGAACACCATCGCCGCGATCCTCGAGGACCCGGACCGCCGCCCGTCCGCGGCAGGAGCGACCACGTGACCACCGTTCACGGACCGGTGCTGGGCTTGCCCGAGCTCGACGCACCGCACGCAGACATGCTCGCGCGCGCGGACGACCTGGCCGCCGCCGCCCGGTCGCGCCAGGCGCGCAAGGCCGCCACCCTCCTCGACGGCCTCATCGAGGCCACCGCACTCCACTTCGCCTTCGAGGAGGAGTGGATGGACCGGACCGGGTATCCGGACCGGGTCGCCCACCGGACGGCGCACGACCTCTTCCTCCAGGACCTGCACGGCTCCAGCCTGGAGATCCGCGCCTCGGGCGTCACTCCGCGGGTGCTCGACTGGGCCTGTGGCAGGCTCCAGCACTGGCTCCGCTTCCACATGGAGAAGAACGACCGGCCGCTGGCCCGCCACCTGGAGCGTGCGGCCCCGCGGCGGACCGAGGGTCCGCCCCAGAAGAGGAGCTGACCTACCGGCGCGCCGGCGGCACGAACTGCTCGAAGAAATCGCCCTGGTTCCAGGCCGGCCGGCTTGCCTCCTCGGCCACGGCGAGGGCGAAGAGGAACTGGAGCCGTGCGAAGCGCGCGGTGTCCTCCCAGAGCCAGGCGGCGTCCCACTCGTCCCTGGGCGTGTGGTACCGCGCTCGGGACCAGGCCCTGCGCCTCTCCACCTCGGCCTCGTCCATCCCCGGCCTGCGACCAGCCGCCACGCAGATCGACGGGACGCCCTGACGCACGAAGCTGAACTGGTCGGAACGGACGAAGGCGCTGGCCCGGGGGGCGTGGTCGGGCACGATCTCGACTCCCAGTGCATCGGCGGCCCGGCGGACCAGGCTTCCCAGCGTGGAATGCTCCGCTCCCCGCGCCACCGCGGCGTCGAAGGGGAACGCGGTGGGCGCGCCATCGACGTTGACGGCGGCCACGATCCCCTGCGGATCCACCACCGGGTGGGTGGCCAGGAAGGAGGACCCCACCAGGCCCTTCTCCTCCCCGGTGACCACCGCGAAGAGCACCGAGCGGGCCGGCCTCCGGGGCATCGCCGCGAACGCCAGGGCCACCTCGAGCAGCACCGCCACCCCGACGGCGTTGTCCGCCGCGCCGTTGTAGATCGCGTCGCCCTCGACCGGGTCGCCGATCCCCAGGTGATCGAGGTGGGCCGTGAGGACGACGGTCTCCCGGGCCAGGGCCGGGTCCGAGCCACGCAGGATGCCGAGGACGTTCGTCGATCGGGCGGCGCGGGTCTCGGCGACCGAGCGCATCCGCACCTTGACCGGCCAGTCCTGCGCCACGAGCCGGTTGGCCTCGGCCTTCTCCAGGATCCCGGCCGCACCTCCGGGCACCCCGGCCGCGACGGCGAGCTTCTCCAGCCCGCGAACGGAGAGCACCGCCCGGGCCGACAGCCCGTCCACGCCGTCCCCGAGACGCGCACCCTCCACCCATCCCATTCCCTCCATCCGCGCGTTCCGGACGAAGTCGGCCCAGGAAAGCGATTCCTCGGCTTCCGGGGTGTAGACGAGGATCACCCCGGCGGCCCCGCGCGCCGCCAGCCGGCGCATCTTCCCGTTCCGGTCGGCGTACACGGCGCGGGGAGCAGGCGGAAAGAAGTTGGGGCGGTCGGAGGACGGCGCTCCCCAGAGGACCACGGCGATCTTGCCGGTGAGGTCCACTCCCTTC
>DAIEMM010000299.1 GCA_027349605.1 Anaeromyxobacteraceae bacterium | reverse complement strand
TTCAGCACGGCCGGATCCCCCTTCACCCGGTCGAAGACGGCGTCGACCTCGCCGATCCGATCGAAGTGGACCGTGACCAGGGCCTCGGCCGTGAGGAACGCGTGCAGCTCGAGGTCCACCGCCTCCTCGCCCTCGAGGAGGTTTCCCAGCCGGTGGAGCACGACGAAGGCGGTTCCCGGGTAGTCCTCGAACTTGGAGCGCTGGTCGGCGTGGGCGGCGTCCTCGAGGGCCAGCGGGTGGAACCCGAATCGGGTGGCGAGCCAGTCCAGGGTCTCGGGCTCGGGCGTGCAGTCGATCCAGGTGGTGCTCCCGGGCGAGGCGAGCTCGCGCCCTCCGCACCGGACCGCCTCCCCGTCGAGTCGCAGGACCCGCAGCACGGGGGTCATCTTGGCACGTCCGGGGCGTCCCGCGGCATTCCCAGGAGGGACCGCTCGCGTTGACCCGCAGGGGCCGGTCCGCTATAGCCCCGCCACGATGGAAATCACGACCGACAGCGCAATGGCGGCACTTCGCAAGGTGATGGACCCCGAGCTCCACCGCGACATCGTGGCCCTCGGGATGGTGAAGGACCTCGAGGTCGAAGGCGGCGCCGCCTCCCTGCTGGTGGAGCTGACCACGCCGGCCTGCCCCCTCAAGGACACCATCGCGAAGGACGTCGAGGGCGCCCTCCGGGCAGCCGGCGCGACCCGCGTCGACCTCAGGTTCGGCGCCCGCGTGCGGTCGGCGCCAGGAGTGGCGCAGTCGTCCATGACCCCGGGCATGAAGAACATCGTGCTCGTCGGCGCTGGCAAGGGTGGAGTGGGCAAGTCCACCGTGACCATCAACCTCGCCCTGTCCCTCGCCCGCTCGGGCGCCAAGGTGGGCGTGCTCGACGCCGACATCTACGGCCCCTCGTTGCCGCTGCTCACCGGGGTGACCGAGCGCCCGGCCACCGTCGAGGGGAACCGGCTCGACCCCATCGAGGCCCACGGCCTGAAGCTCATGTCCATCGGATTCCTGGTCGACCCCGACCAGGCCATGATCTGGCGCGGGCCCATGGTGACCGGGGCGCTCCTCCAGCTCATGCGGGACGTCAACTGGGGAGAGCTCGACTACCTGCTCCTCGACCTGCCTCCCGGGACCGGCGACGTCCCGCTCACCCTCGCGCAGAACGTGAAGGCCGCGGGCGTCGTGCTCGTGTCCACGCCGCAGGACATGGCGCTCGCCGACGTCATCCGGGCCAAGCTCATGTTCGACAAGGTGGGGATCCCGGTCCTGGGAATCGTCGAGAACATGTCGACCTTCATCTGCCCTCACTGCCGCCAGGAGACGCCGATCTTCGACCACGGCGGGGCGCGCGCAGCCGCCGAGCGCATGGGCATCCGCTTCCTGGGGGAGATCCCGCTCGACCTCGCCGTCCGGCAGGGTGGCGACGCCGGGGTCCCCGTGGTCGAGGCGCTCCCCGACGGTCCGCAGGCCCTGGCGTTCCACGCGATGGCGGGCCAGGTGGCCGGTGCCATCAGCGTGCAGGTCATGAAGTCTCCGCGCCTCCCCGTCATCGGGGCCCAGCCCCGGGCCTGACCGTGGCCGACCGCGACGGCGGCGCGGGCGGACCCGGGATGGGGTAGGCTTTCCCCATGGCGAACGCCGACCCCCCCGACGACCCCACTCCTGCACCGGAAGAGGCGCCCGGCGGACCCGGCACCGTCGGGTTCGTCGCGGACGTGGTCCGCAAGGCCGTGCTCACCGGCGTGGGGGCGCTCTTCCTCACCGAGGAGGGAGCCCGCAAGGTCGCCCGGGAATGGAAGCTTCCCAAGGACCTCGCCACCTACCTGGTCTCCCAGGCCTCCGGCGCCCGGGACGAGGTTCTCCGCGTGGTCGCCCAGGAGCTCCGCCGCCTGCTCGACTCGGAGACCTTCCGCAAGGAGATCCTCAAGTCGGTCGAGAACATGACCGTGGAGATCCACGCCGAGATGCGCCTCAAGGCTTCCGACGGCGAGCCGACTCCCCCGGTGCGGGTCAAGGTGAAGCGCCGGCCGAAGCCGGACACCGAAGAAGAAGGGCCATGAAGGGCGCGGTCCGCCTCCTCCTCCTCCTGGGTTTCGCCGCGGTCGGCCTGTTCTTCCTCGGCGCCATGCCGAGGAACGTGACCTTCGTCTACGCCCTCCAGCACCCCGCGGACGTCCGCGCGCTGGAGGTGGAGATCCGGCGTCCCGAAGGCGCGCTGCGCCACGCCGAGTACCGCTTCCCGGCCGGAGCCCCCGCCCAGGTGCGCCACGAGGTGAAGCTCCCGGACGGGACCTACGACGTCGTGGTGCGGGTCTCGCGGGCGAACGGCGACGTCCAGCGCAGCCGGCTCCCGGTCGTGGTCTCGGAGAGCGGCCCCGTCGTCCTGGCGATCGGCGATCCGCCCTCACGCACCGATTGACAACCGAGCGCGAATCTCCGTATCACGGTGCGTCCCCGCACAGGAGCATCCATGGCGATCGAGCGCATCGCAGTCGTCGGCGCAGGGCAGATGGGCAGCGGAATCGCCCAGGTGGCCGCGCAGTCCGGGCTCACGGTCACGCTGCTCGACGCCGTTCCCGGTCTCGCCGCGAAGTCCCACGCGAAGCTCGCGGGGTCGCTCCAGAAGCTGGTCGAGAGGGGGAAGATCACCGCCGAGGCCCGGCAAGGCATCCTCGACCGGATCCACCCTGCCGACGCGGTGGAGGCCGCCGCCGGCGCCGACCTCGCGATCGAGGCCATCATCGAGCGGGTCGAGCCCAAGGTGGAGCTCTTCCGCAAGCTCGACGCCTTGCTCGCTCCCCACGCCCTCCTCGCCTCCAACACCAGCTCCATCTCCATCACCCAGCTCGCGGCCGCGACGAAGCGCCCCGCCCAGTTCATCGGGATGCACTTCATGAACCCGCCGCCGGTGATGCAGCTCATCGAGATCATCCGCGGCCTGCAGACCAGCGACGACACCTGGAAGACGGTGGTCGAGCTGGCGACGAGGACCTTCGGCAAGACCACGGTGACGTCCCGGGACGTCCCGGGGTTCATCGTGAACCGCGTGCTCATTCCCCTCATCAACGAGGCCTGCTTCGCCCTCCAGGAGGGACTGGCCACGCCCGAGGACATCGACACCGGGGTGAAGCTCGGCCTCAACCACCCGATGGGCCCGCTCACCCTGGCCGACTTCATCGGGCTCGACACCTGCCTCTACATCGCCGACGTCCTGCACCGCGAGCTCGGCGAGGACAAGTACCGCCCGGCGGCGCTGCTCCGGCAGTACGTCGCCGCGGGGTGGATGGGCCGCAAGAGCGGCCGCGGTTTCTACAAGTACGCTTGAGCCGCCCTCGGGGCGGCCGGGAGGCGCGATGCAGCTCGAGAACATCCTGTGGCGGGTCGAGGACGGGGTCGGCATCGCCACCATGAATCGCCCGAAGGCGCTGAACGCCCTCGACACCCGGACCGTGCGCGAGCTGGGCGAGATGCTCACCGAGGTCGAGTCCGACCGGGCGCTGCGCGCCCTCGTCCTGACCGGCGGCGGCGAGAAGGCCTTCGTGGCCGGGGCCGACATCGCCGAGATGTCCAGGCTCTCGCCGCTCGAGGCCCGTCGGTTCGCCGAGGCCGGGCAGCGCACCTTCGAGCGGCTGGAGGCCCTCTCCATTCCGACCCTCGCGGCGGTGAACGGCTTCGCGCTGGGCGGAGGGTGCGAGCTGGCCATGGCCTGCGACCTCGTGTACGCGAGCGAGAAGGCGCGCTTCGGCCAGCCCGAGGTCAACCTGGGCATCATTCCCGCCTTCGGAGGAACGCAGCGGCTCCAGCGCCGGGTCGGCCCCGCCCGCGCGATGGAGATGATCCTGACCGGGGACATGGCCGACGCGGCCACGGCCAAGGCCTGGGGGCTCGCGCTCGAGGTGCTGCCTCCGGAGAAGCTGCTCGAGTACGCGCTGTCCCAGGCGCGCAAGATCGCGTCGAAGGGGCCCGGGGCCACGGCGGCGGCGAAGCGGATCCTCCGTGCCACGGCCCGGCCACAGCTCGCGGCGGGGCAGGAGATGGAGGCGGTTGCCTTCGGCATGCTCTTCGGCACCGCCGACGGCAAGGAAGGCCTGCAGGCATTCGTCGAGAAGCGCGCCGCCCGGTTCCTGGGCGCCTGACCAGCGAGGAGAACGATGGACATCCAGCTCACCGACGAGCAACGCCAGGTCCGGGAACTCTGCCGCCAGTTCGCCGACTCCGAGCTCCGGCCCAACGCCCGCCGCTGGGACCTCGATCACCAGTTCCCGGCCGACGCCGTGAAGAAGCTCGCCGAGATGGGGCTGATGGGCGTCGCCATCCCCGCCGAGCTGGGCGGCGCCGGCATGGACAACGTCAGCTACGCCGTGGCCATGGAGGAGATCTCCCGCGGCTGCGCCGGCACCGGCGTCATCATGAGCGTGAACAACTCCCTGTACTGCGACCCGATCCACAAGTTCGGCACCGAGGAGCAGAAGCGGGACTTCCTCGTCCCCTTCGCTCGCGGCGAGCGGCTGGGCGCGTTCGCGCTCACCGAGCCCACCAGCGGCTCCGACGCCGCGGAGATGCGCACCGTGGCCGTGAAGAAGGGCAACGAGTACGTCCTGAACGGCACGAAGAACTTCATCACCAACGGCCCCCAGGCCGACGTCGTGCTGGTCTTCGCGGTCACCGACCGCTCCAAGGGTCACAAGGGGACGAGCGCCTTCCTGGTGCCGGGCTCCGTGAAGGGCTTCACCCGCAGCAAGGCCGACGAGAAGGTCGGCATCCGGGCCTCCGGGTCCTGCACGCTCTTCTTCGAGGACGTGGTCCTCCCCGAGCGCTTCCGGCTGGGAGGCGAAGGGGAGGGGTTCAAGGTCGCCATGCAGACCCTCGACGGCGGCCGGATCGGCATCGCCGCGCAGGCGCTCGGCATCGCCCAGGCGGCCTACGAGGAGGCCGTCGCCTACGCCAAGGAGCGCAAGGCCTTCGGCCAGCCCATCACCCAGTTCCAGGCCATCCAGTTCATGCTGGCCGACATGGCCACCGAGATCGAGGCGGCCCGGCTGCTCGTCTGGCGAGCCGCCTGGATGAAGGACAAGGGGATCCGGCACAGCGCGGAGAGCGCCATGGCCAAGCTCTACGCCTCGGAGATGTGCGAGCGGGTCACCTCGAAGGCCATCCAGGTTCACGGTGGGTACGGCTACGTGAAGGAGTACGACGTGGAGCGCCACTGGCGCGACAGCCGCATCACGGAGATCTACGAGGGCACGAGCGAGATCCAGCGGCTGGTCATCGCCGCCAACGTCCTGAAGGGCTAGACGATGGATTTCGACGGGACCGAGGTCCAGCAGGCCGTCGCGGCCGCGGCCCGGAAGTTCGCCGTCGAGAGGGCCGAGCCGGCCGCCGCCGAGGCCGACCGGAAGGCTCGCTTCCCGGAGGAGCTGATCCGCGAGCTCGGGCAGCTGGGGCTCCTCGCCGTGAACGTTCCGGCGGTCCACGGCGGCTCCGAGGCGGGAGCGGTGGCCTACGCCCTGGCGGTGATGGAGGTGGCCCGGGCCGACTGCGCCCTCGCGGTCACCATGGCCGTCACCAACATGGTGGGCGAGACCATCGCCCGGTTCGGCACCGGGGAGCAGAAGGCCCGCTGCCTCCCGCGGCTGGCCTCGGGGGAGTGGCTGGCCGGCTCGTTCGGCCTCTCCGAGCCCCAGGCGGGCAGCGATCCCAACTCGATGAGCACCCGGGCCGACCTCCGGGGCGACCGCTGGGTGCTGAACGGCACCAAGCAGTGGATCACGAGCGGCGACCGGGCCGGGGTCGTCGTCGTCTGGGCCCGCACCGACGTCGGGGCGGGGAACCGCGGCATCACCGCGTTCCTGGTCGAGGGGGGAACGCCCGGCCTGGTGGTGGGGCGCCACGAGGAGAAGATGGGGATCCGCTCCTCGAGCACGGTCTCGCTCACCTTCGAGGACTGCGAGGTGCCGGCGTCGGCGGTCCTCGGGGAGCTCGGGCACGGCCTGCGGGTCGCGCTGTCCGCCCTCGACGGGGGGCGCATCGGCATCGCGTCCCAGGCCACCGGGACCATCCGGGCCGCGCTCGACGCCTCCAGCCGCTACGCGCAGGAGCGGCATGCCTTCGGGAAGCCCATCTCCGGGTTCCAGGCCATCGCCTTCGCCCTCGCCGACATGCGGACCGCGCACGACGCGGCACGGCTGATGACGCTTCGCGCGGCGGCGCTCAAGGAGGCGGGGAAGCCATTCGGCCAGGAGGCGGCCATGGCCAAGCTCCTCGCCAGCGAGGCCGCCCAGGCCGCGGCCTCCAAGGCCGTCCAGATTAACGGTGGGTACGGGTACATCGACGAGTTCCCGGTCGAGCGCCTGTTCCGGGACGCCCGCGTGCAGACCATCTACGAGGGGACGAGCGAGATCCAGCGGCTGGTCATCGCCCGCCACGTCCTGTCCCGGGACGGATAGCGCGCATCCTCATCGACCGTTGCGTCCGGGCCGCCGCGCCATTAGCCAACATGGCAGATGGATCGCGTGTTCACATCGGGGGACCTGGCCCGGGCGACGGGGGAGACCGTTCGCACGGTTCGCTTCTACGAGGAGCAGGGCCTCCTGCAGCCCGTCGCCGTGAGCGACGGTGGACACCGCCGGTACGACCGCGCGGCGCTGGAGCAGCTCCAGCTGATCCTCGACTTCCGCGAGCTGGGCCTCTCCATCCCGGACATCCGGGCGCTGCTGGCGATGCGGGAGGGGTGCCGGAACGCGGTCGAGTTCCGGAAGCTGCTGCGCGAGCGGCTCCCGGCGCACATCGCCCAGGCTCGCAACCGGATCGAGCGGATGCGCCGCCTCGAGTCCGAGCTGCGCCAGGCGCTCTCGTCGGTGGCGGAGAACGTCTCCGATCCTTCCTCCGTCCCGTGCCCGTGCACCGTGGCCTCCCGGAGCGGGGCGCCTCGCATCGTCCGGGTCCTGGCGAGGACCGGGGAGTGCGGGGGCAGGCACGCCGGGCTCTCGCCGGGGCCCGCCAGCCAGGGCCAGCACGAGGGCGAGGACGCGACCCGTTCGCACGCCTGACCGGTCCCGGTCGTAGTTTACATAATATACATTATCAGACTCAGGAACGGGGTCCAAACGGCGCCGTTGCCGAGTTTCTCGAAGGCCCCGCAAAGGCGAAGGCCGCCCCCTCGCATGAGAGGACGGCCTCCTGGATTGCTCTTGGCTGGGTGTCGCGCTACCGCTTCGAGCACCCCGTATCGGCCGGGTCCTCGCAGGGGCCACCGACCTGGAGGTTGTACAGTTCCCGCATGCGGCTCGTGGCCACGCTGCCGCCCATCTTCGGGTGGCAGTCGGCGCAGGACAGCGCGGAGGCCTTCGGCGCCACCTCGTGGTTCAGGTTGATGAGCATCTGGGTGTAGGCCCAGGTCCAGTCAGTCCCCTGCATGGCGGTATAGAACGCCACCGGCTGCGTCGACGTGGCAGGGAGCGAGTAAGCCGGCACCGGAGGCGAGGCGGCCGGGTTGACCGCGCGTGTCTCCGTCTCGGTGTAGGTGAAGTGGCGGGCATCCACCCGGGTGACCGTCTTCACGCCCGAGGGGAACGCCGCCTCGGCGCCGATGAGGAAGAGCGTTCCGGGCAACGGATCCGGCAGGTCGGCGAGCGTCTCTACGGTGACCAGGTTGGCCGCGCTGCGGGTCATCTTGGTCGCCGAGGCCTTCGCCACCGGGGCGCCAAGCTGGTTGGCGACCGCCGCGCCGTAGTTCACGACGCCGGTCCAGATGGCGTCCGCCGTGGCCTGGCTCCAGGGTCTCGTGCCAGAACCCAGGTCGTTCGGGACGATCGGGTACCCGAGCAGGTTCGTCACCCAGAGCGAGTCGGGGCCGAAGACGTGCGGGACGAGCATCGCCGAGCCGTTGGCGAAGGCCGGCGAGCGGCCGA
>DAIEMM010000296.1 GCA_027349605.1 Anaeromyxobacteraceae bacterium | reverse complement strand
GCCAGGGACCGGCGCGATCCCTCGGGGAGGACGGACAGCGCGTCGTCGACGACCGCGACCGCCTTCCCCGCGGCCAGCCCCTGCTCGACGAAGGCGATCTTGAGCACGGCGAAGCACAGGTCGCGCTCCGCCGCGCCGAGCGTCGCCGTCGGCACGAGCTTGCCCGCCGCCTGGACCTGGAGGTTGCCCCGCTCGTCGACGAAGAAGTTGGCGAGCCGCTGCGAGGAGAGCGCCGGCAGCAGCTGCAGGACGCGGGGTTGCAGCGCCCGGAGGGCGGCTCCCGGGCTGAGCCCCAGGTCCGCCGAGGCACGCTCCATGAGGGTGCGCAGGGGCTCCCCCCGCGGGGGCGGCGCCACCGGCTCCCCCACCGCCACCTCTCCGAGCGGCTCGAACGGGCCGGTCTCCACCTCCCGCTCCAGCCGGGCGATCTCCTGCTCCAGCGTGTGGATGTCCCGCACGAAGCCGCCCGTCCCGCTGGTCAGCTGCGCTTCCAGGGCGCCGATCTCCTGCACCACCGCGACCCGCTCCGCCTCGGCGTCCTGCGTCTCGGCCCGCCCTCGCCAGGCCGTGAATCCAGCCTCCGCCTCGGCGAGGCTGGCACGCGCCTCCCGCGACCGCCCGAGCAGGTCCTCGAGATCGGCCAGCGTCGCGACCCCGGCGGAGACCATGACGGCCCGGACGGCGGCGGTCTCCCGCTCCCAGAGGTCGGTGGCCTTCCTCTCCCGGTCGGTGAGCCAGCGGACACGCCGCTGCGCCTGCTCCGCCCCTTCGGCCCGCCCGATCCAGCGCAGCCCCTCGAAGGCGGACCATCCGGTGGCCGGGATGGCGGCCAGCGCGAGGGTCCGCAGCTCGGTGAAGAGCCCGACCCCCAGGGCGATCGCCGCGACCGCCAGGCCAGCCAGGAATCCCGGCATCCGGAGCAGGGGCGGAGGGGGCCCGCCCGAGGCGCCCTCCTGCGCGGCCCTCTCCGCGGCCACCTTGGCCATCGCGTCGTCGCGCCGGGCCGTCGCCTTCGCGCAGGCGGCCAGCCGTGCAGCCGGATCGCCCAGGGTGGCGAGAGCCGCCTCACAGGCCGCGAATGCCTCCACCCCGGCCCGCGCGGCGCGCAGGCGTTCCCTCACCTGCTCGCCCGACTTGAGCATCTCCTCCAGCTTGAAGAGGTGGGACTGCGCCGCGTCCATCCGGGACTGGATCTGCTCGGCGCCACGGGACTGCTCGAGCTCCGCCCGGGCGGCCTCGAGCTTGCGCCGCGCCTCGACCGGATTGGCGGCGATCCTGCGCGGAGGGCCGGGAGGACCGGCCGCGGCGAATCCGCCGGGCGCTTGCCGGGACGGGAAGTCGCCCGCCGCCACGGAGAGCACCGCCGAGAACCGCTCCGGAGAGGGCACGCCGGCGGCGCGGAGCACCTCGGCGATGCGCGCCGGGTCCTGCAGCACCGACTGGAACGTCCGCTTCTCGGGATCGTAACGCTGCAGCTGGGAGCCGCCGGCCAGGTCCCGGACCACCCGCCAGGTGACCCCGTCGTCCCCGGCCAGCGTCAGGCCCGCCCGCATGGCGGTCCCTCCCGTCGCACCGTCCATCCGGAGAGCCGGGTCGGCGGGGAGATGGGGATGGAAAAGCGCGGCGACGACGCGCCGGAGCGACGCGCCGTCGACTGCGACCACGTTGTAGCCCGGGCGCAGCGGGACGCGCCCCCGCTCGGGCGCGAATCCGCGGACACCCTGGGCTGCGATCTCGAGCAGGAGCACGTCGGAGGAGGACTCTACTCCGCGTGTGGACCGTGCGAAAGACCTGGGCCGCGATCAGGCCTGCTTCGACGCGGCGCCCGGGCCCTCTTCCTGCTGGACGCGGGCGGCCTTGCCCTGCAGTCCGCGCAGGTAGTAGAGGCGCGAGCGGCGGACGTGGCCACGGCCCACGACCTCGACCTTGTCGATGCGGGGGCTGTGGAGCGGGAAGATGCGCTCGACGCCGACGCCGTAGCTCACCTTGCGGACGGTGAACATGGCGCGCGAGCTTCCGCCGGACGAGGCGATGACCACGCCCTCGTACAGCTGGATGCGCTCCTTGTCGCCTTCCTTGATCTTCGTGTGCACCCGCACGGTGTCACCGGCACGGAAGTCCGGCAGGTCCTTGCGGAGGTACTTGGCCTCTACGTCGGCAATTTCCTTGCGCAGCATCGTCGCTTCTCCCTTACAGCTCGTCGTCGCCGGCCTCGATGAGCCGGCGGTCGTCTTCGTCCAGTTGCAGGCGCGCGAACAGGTCCGGGCGCCGGTCCCGCGTGACCCGGAGCGACTCGCGCCGGCGCCAACGCTCCACGCGCCGGTGATCCCCGGAGAGGAGGACCTCGGGGACCTCCACTCCGCGGAACACGGGCGGGCGGGTGTAGTGAGGGTACTCCAGGAGGGGGGCTCCCGCGAAGCTCTCCCGGCCCGCCGAGGTGTCGTTTCCGAGGACCCCGGGAACGAGGCGCGCCGCGGCGTCGACGACGCAGAGCGCCGCCAGCTCGCCGCCGGTGAGCACGAAGTCCCCGATGGAGACCTCCATGTCGACTGCCATCCTCACGCGCTCGTCCACTCCTTCGTATCGGCCGCAGGCGACGACCAGGCGTCCGTGCTCCGCCAGTTCCCCGGCCAGCCGCTGCGAGAGCGGCACGCCCCGGGGGCTCGTCAACAGCACCCGGGCCCCGGGCAGCCGCTCCCTGGCGGCCTCGATGGCGGCGGTCAGCGGCTCCGGCTTCATCACCATCCCGCCGCCCCCTCCGTAGGGAGCATCGTCGGTGACCCGGTGCCTTCCGGAGGCGTACTCGCGGATGTCCGTCACCCGCGCGTCGAGCAACCCGGCCTCCCGTGCCTTCCCGAGAATGCTCTCGGAGAGGTACCCCTCGCACATCCGGGGAAAGAGGGTCAGGATCTCGACCTCCAGCCGCTTCACGTCTTGGTCCTCTCCGTCCTGCGCGCCTCCTCGTCGTCCTCGTCGAGCAGCCCGGGAGGCGCATCCACCACCACCCGGCCTCGCTCCCTGTCCACCGTGACCCACGGGGCCAGCGGCACCAGCCGCTCACCCCCGGGACCGCGGACCACCAGCACGTCCACGCCCCCGGTCACGAATAGCTCCGCGACCCTTCCCAGCTCCACCCCGGTGGTCGCGACCACCGGCAATCCCTCCAGATCGGCCCAGAAGTGGCGCCCCTCGCCGGGTTCACCCATCTCCTCGCGCCTTCCCCAGACCTCCATGCCCCGCAGGGCCTCGGCCGCCGTCCGGCCATCCACGCCATCCAGGCGCAGCCACCAGATC
>DAIEMM010000294.1 GCA_027349605.1 Anaeromyxobacteraceae bacterium | reverse complement strand
CTCCACGTCCATGGCCTCGGTCACCACGCGGAGGCCGGTCTCCTCCCGGGCCAGCGCGAGCAGCTTCAGCCCCTCCTCGGCCATCCCCTGGAACTCGTAGGGGCTGGTGCGGGGCTTGTAGGCGCCGCCGCGCAGCATCGTGGCTCCGGCGGCCTTCACCTCGCGTGCGGCCTCGAGGATCTGCTCCCGCGACTCGAACGAGCAGGGGCCGGCCATGACCACGAGCCGGGTGCCGCCCAGGGCGACGCCGGCCACGTCGACGACCGTGTCCTCCTCCTTCATCTCGCGGGAGACGAGCTTGAAGGGCTGCGAGACGCGGATGGCCTCGCGCACCCCGGGCATGCCCTCGAAGAGCGACGGGTCGAGCCCTCCCTTGTTCCCGGTGATCCCTATGGCGGTGCGCTGCGCGCCGGGAATGGCGTGGGGCAGGAGCCCCAGCGAGCGGATCTTCTCGACGACGGCGTCCACCTGGGCTTCGGTGGCACTGGGCTTCATCACGACCAGCATGCGGCGCTTGGGCCTCCTCGGAAGGGGGCGCGAGGATACACCCGGCGGCCCCGCGGACGAATAACCTGGATTCCCGCGGGATTCCTGGGTTTCTATCGTCCCGTGCGCGACCGCCGCTGGGATCACCTCTACGACCTCCTTAAGCAGCCGGTGAAGGAGGTCGTCCTCTCGCGCTTCGCCGAGGAGCTGGCCGACCGGCTTCGTGCCTGGCCTCCCCCCGACGTCGAGTGGCTCTCCGAGGAGCTGCGCCGGCGCCACGCGGCCGGGCTCCAGGGCCCCCCCCGCGACGAGGTGCTCCGGCTCGGGCTCGAGCTCGCCCGCCTCGACCTGCTGCGCGAGCACGAGCCGTTCGACGAGGCCATGCGAAACCGGGCCCCGGTGGTGTGCCAGGGGCCGGCCGAGGAGGCGGCCCTGCAGCTGCTCGTCCTCTACGTCGGCGAGGAGTGCCTCTCCCTCAAGGAGTGGGCCGAGGGGGCGAAGCTGACCCGGGCCGACCTGGCGCGCGCCGTGGACCTGGCCGAGCGCCGCCTGTTCCGGGTCACGCTGGGCTGAGATGCCGGCGGCGTTCTACCCGGGCTTCGGGACCTTCTCCCAGTCGGCGAGGAACTTCGCGAGGCCGAGGTCGGTGAGCGGGTGCCTGGCCAGCTGGGCCAGCACGGAGAACGGGAGGGTCGCGACGTCGGCGCCCATCCGCGCCGCCTGCACGACGTGCAGCGGGTTGCGCACCGACGCCACCAGCACCTGGGTGGCGAAGTCGTAGTTCCGGTAGATCTCCAGGATCTGGGCGACGAGCGCCATCCCGTCCTCGGAGACGTCGTCGAGCCGGCCCACGAAGGGGGAGACGTAGGTGGCCCCGGCCTTGGCGGCCAGCAGCGCCTGGCTGGGCGAGAAGCAGAGGGTCACGTTGGTGCGGATGCCCTCGTCGGTGAGGGCCTTCGTGGCCTTCAGCCCCTCCAGGACGAGCGGCACCTTGACGACCACGTTGGGCGCGAACCTCGCGTACGCGTGGGCCTCCTTCATCATGCCGTCGAAGTCGACGGCGGTGACCTCGGCGGAGACCGGGCCGTCCACCATCCCCACGATCTCCCGCAGCACCTCCTCGAACGGCCGGCCGGTCTTCGCGACCAGCGACGGGTTGGTGGTCACGCCGTCGCAGAGCCCCAGGTCGATGGCCTTCCGGATCTCGCCCACGTCCGCGGTGTCGATGAAGAACTTCACGCTGCCTCCCGAAATGGTGGTGTGCGTGGCAAGGTGCTATACGGACCCGGACATGTTGTCGAGCCGGAAAACCGCCCGCCGACGCAAGGGGAACCCCGCGAACCGGCGACCCGCATCGGCCCGCGCCAGGGGCCTCGTCGCCTACGGGCGCATGGTGCTCGACACCGAGTCACGCGCCATCGGGAGCCTCCGCCTCGACGACAGCTTCGCCAGCGCCGTGGAATGGATCCTGGGGTGCAAGGGGCAGGTGGTGCTCACCGGCATCGGCAAGCCCGGCTTCGTGGCCCAGAAGATCTCGGCCACGCTCGCCTCCACCGGCACCCACTCCATCTACCTCCACCCCGCCGAGGCGGCCCACGGCGACCTGGGGCGCGTCTCGCGCGCCGACGTGATCATCGCGCTCTCGAACAGCGGCGAGTCGGAGGAGATCCTGCGGCTGCTCCCCGCGGTGAAGCGCATCGGGGCCCGCATCGTCGCCATCACCCGTGACGACCAGAACCCGCTCGCCCGCGCCGCCGACCTGGTGGTGGCCATCGGCGACGTGGAGGAGGCCTGTCCGATGGGGCTCGCCCCCACCACCAGCACGGCCGCGCTGCTCGCGGTGGGCGACGCGCTCGCCATGGCGGTGCTGGAGAACCGCCCGTTCGGCCGGGACGAGTACGCGCTCTACCACCCGGGCGGAAAGCTGGGCCGGCACCTCATGAAGGTGCACGAGCTCATGCGCAGCGGCGACGCGAACCCGCTCGTCAAGGCCACCGCGCCGCTCAAGCGGGCGGTGGCGGTGATGACCCGCACCCCGGGGCGCCCGGGTGCCGCCACCGTGATCGACGGCCGGGGACGCCTCATCGGGGTCTTCACCGACGGGGACCTGCGCCGGCTGGTGGAACAGCAGAAGGTGGACTTCGACATCCCGGTGTCGGCGGTGATGACGCGGAACCCCCGCACCGTCCGCCCCGAGGAGCGGCTGGTGGAGGCGGCCCGGGTCATGCGCGAGGCGCGCATCGACCAGGTCCCCGTGGTGGACGCCTCCGGGCGCGCCGTCGGCCTCCTCGACGTGCAGGACCTGCTCGCGGCCCGCATCCTGTAGGCA
>DAIEMM010000263.1 GCA_027349605.1 Anaeromyxobacteraceae bacterium | reverse complement strand
CGGAGTCGAGGTACTCGGCGAGCAGCATCATGAGCGCACCGACCTCCTCGTCGGGGCGCCCCCAGTTCTGCGAGCTGAACGCGTAGAGGGTGAGGGCGTCGAGCCCGATCTTGCGGGCCTCCCGCGTCACCGACCGGACCGACTCCGACCCCTTCCGGTGCCCCTCGGTCCGCGACAGCCCGCGGGATTCGGCCCAGCGACCGTTGCCGTCCATGATGATGGCGACATGGCGCGGCAGGGGGCGGGACCGGACCCGTGCCTCCATCCAGGGAACGAGATTTTTCTCGGCCACGGGCGGGCTTATAGCACGCCCTCCGGACCGGCTGGCGAGTGGAGGGGTTTGACCCCTCGGCCCGGCGGCCTCTATCCTTTTCCTCGTGCCCCCGCGGTGCGTAGGTCCATGGGAGATCCTCACGGTCATCGGCCGGGGGGGAGTGGGAACGGTCTACCGTGCCCGCCACCTCCTCGACGGCATGCCGGCCGCGGTGAAGCTCCTCGGGCCGGCGCCCGCCGTGGATCCCACCTCGGCCCGCCGGCTCGCCCGCGAGTTCGAGGTGCTGCGCGCGCTCGAGCACCCCAACGTCGTGCGGGTCTTCGACGCCGGCCAGGCCGAGGGCTACTCCTGGCTCGCGATGGAGCTGGTCGAGGGGCTCGATCTCCGGACCTACCTGGCCCCCCTGGCGGGCAGCCCCATCCTCGAGCTCTCCTCGACCCACGGCACCTCCTCCGCCGTGGACGCGGCCGCGGGCCTGATCTTCGACATGGAGGCCTGGCTGCGCGAGCCGGAGACCCACGCCGACGTGGAAGCCATCGTGGCCCGCCCGCCCGGCGCCGGCGTCGACGACATCCGGGCCTTCGCGGACCTCATGGAGGAGCCGGAGACCGACGATGGCTCGGGCTCGTGGGTGCGCCGGGCCGATCCCCCCCACGCCGTGGACCTGGCCGGAGGCGAGGAGCCGGAGCCGGAGCCTCCCTCGGCGGGGCTGGCCCTCCAGCTCAACCGCCCGGAGCGGCTGGTCCGGCTGCGGGCCGTCTTCGGAGAGGTCCTCGGCGCGCTCGACTTCGTGCACGCCCGGGGCTTCGTCCACCGCGACCTCAAGCCCTCGAACATCATGGTGGACGACGCGCGGCGGGCCCGGATCATGGACTTCGGCCTCGTGAAGCAGCTCGTCGACGCGAGCGGTCTCACCCTCTCCGGCCGCGTCGTCGGCACCTACCGGTACATGGCGCCGGAGCAGGCGGCCGGGCGCGACGTGGACCACCGCGCCGACCTGTGGAGCATGGGGGTGATCCTCTACGAGCTGCTGGTCGGGCGCCCCCCCTTCCCCTCGTCGGTGCCGGCGGAGCTCTGGAGGGAGATCACCACCCTCGAACCGCCGGCCATCCGGCAGATGAACCCGGGCGCCGACCCGCTCCTCGCCGCCGCGGCGGAGCGTCTCCTCCGGAAGGACCCGTCGAGGCGCTTCCAGACCGCGGCCGAGGTCCGGGCCGCCGCGGGGTTGTGACGTGTCCCTCATCCCCTCCGGCGAGCTCTCCTACGCCGCCCTCGTCTGCGAGTTCTTCCTCCAGCTCCGCGGGACGGGGCTCCTGCTCTCCCCGCTCGACCAGGAGCTGGTCGCCGAGTGGGAGCGGCGAGGGCTGCCCGCCTCGGTGGTCTGCCGGGGAATGCGTCGCGGATGGGAGGAGCTCGGCCGCGACCGCGCGCCGGAGGCCGCTCCGCCCCGCTCGCTCCGGGCGCTCCGCGGCTTCGTCGAGGAGGAGTGGCGGGCGTACCGCGACGGTCGCGTGGGCGACGGTGGGGCGCCGGGGTCGGAGGCCGAGGCCACCCGTCACCGCCTGGCGGCGGCGCGGGCACGGCTCGTCGAGGCCGCCTCGGCCTCGAGCGGCGAGCGGCGCAGTGCCTACGGGGAAGCGGCCAGGGTGCTCCCCGCCGACGCCTCCTCCCTCCAGGCCCTGGAGGTTGCGTTGCGGGCCGCCGACGACCTGCTCCTCCACCGCTGGATCCTCTCGCTCCCCCGTCCGGAACGCGCGGCGCTGGGGCCCCGTTGCCGCCTCCTGGCCGGCGACCGGACCCGCCGGGCCCGCCGCTCCGCCTACCGGGAAACCCTTCGCACGCACCTCTTCGAGGCAGCCCGCCGTGCGGGGATACTCTGCCTCCGCGGGACCGTGTAGACTCCGCCGCCCGATGCCGGAAACCCCAGAGAGCGGCGCCGCCTGCACCGCGTGCGGCGGGGCGGGATACGTGGTCGACCAGGTCGTCGGTGTCTCGGCCAGGGCCCACCGCTGCGCCTGCCAGGTCGCCTGCCCCCGCTGCGGCGGGAGCGGCTACGTCATGGTGTCGACCGGCCCGGGACGCGTGGCCCAGGCCTGCAGCTGCCGCCACCTCGACCAGCGCATCGCCACCTTCAACGCGGCCGGCATCCCGGCCGCCGTGGCCAAGGCCTCCTTCGACACCTTCCGCCCCTGGTCGCAGAGCCAGTCGAAGGCCAAGATCGCCTGCGAGAGCTTCGCGCACCAGGTCCGCGGCGACCGGGCCAGCCGCGGCGTGCTGCTCCACGGGAAGCCGGGCTGCGGGAAGACCCACCTCCTCGCCGCCTCGCTGCGCTGGCTGGCGCTCGAGAAGGGCATCTCCTGCCGCTACGTGGAGTTCATGCTGCTCCTCTCCGACATCCGCGCCGGCTTCGGCTCGAACCGGGGGCACATGGAGATCCTGGGGCCGCTCGCCAGCGTGCCGGTGCTCGCCATCGACGAGCTCGGCAAGGAGCGCGGAACCGAGTGGGAGCGGTCCATGCTCGACGAGCTCATCAGCCGCCGCTACAACGCCGGCCTCACCACCGTCTTCGCCACCAACTACCCGCGCGATCCCGCGCCCGTGCCGGTCCCCACCGGCGGCAAGTTCCACACCGCCTCGAAGGAATTCCAGCGCGACGCCGAGCTGATGAGCCTGGAGGAGCGTGTCGGGCAGCGGATCTACTCGCGCCTGAACGAGATGTGCGACTTCGTGATCGTCGACGGGCCCGACTACCGCAAGGACGCGGAGCCGGGCCGCGGCTCGTTCTGGCGCTGAGGGGGGCCTTCGCATGGCTCCGGGGGCAAGGCTCGCGGTCGTCACGGGTGCGGGGTCCGGCATCGGCCGGGCGGCCGCCCTTCGGCTGGCCCGGGACGGCTTCACGGTCGTGGCCACCGACGTCCGGCTCGAGTCCGCGCAGGCGACCGCGGACGCCGCCGGCCCGCCAGCGCACGCCCTGGCCCTGGACGTCCGCGACGAGGCGGCCTGGGAGCGGGCCTTCACGGCGCTCCCTCCCCTGCCGCTCGCGGTGCTCGTGAACGCAGCCGGCATCACCGGCTTCGGCGCCGTGCCCGGAGGACAGGACCCGGAATCCCTCACCCTCGAGACGCTCCGCGCGGTGCTGGGGGTGAACCTGGAAGGGGTCGTGCTGGGCTGCCGCCACGCCATTCGCGCGATGCGGGACGCCGGAGGCGGCGGTGAAGGCGGCAGCATCGTCAACGTGGCCTCGCGGGCCGGGACCCTCGGCGTGCCAGGGGCCGTGGCCTACGCGGCGAGCAAGGCCGCGGTGATCAGCGTTTCCCGGTCGGTGGCGGTCCACTGCGCCGGGGCCGGGTACCCGGTGCGCTGCAATACCGTGGTGCCGGGTGCGATCGACACCCCGATGTGGTCGGCGGTGCTGGGGGACGGACCCGACCGGGCCGAGCGCGCCGCACGGGTCGCGGCCGACGTTCCCCTGGGCCGGATGGGGACCGCCGAGGAGGTGGCGGAGGCCATCGCCTGGCTCGCCTCGGAGGCTTCCTCGTACGTCACCGGGACCGAGCTGGTGCTCGACGGCGGGTTGGCTGCTGCGACGCCCACGGCGCCGCGTACGAAGTAGGCGGCGCAAGCTTCTCCCGCGACCGGGTCCCTCGGGGCGAAGAGGTCCATCAACTCGTCGCCATACACCCGCCGCGCGGCCTCCAGGTTGTGCGGTTTGCAGAGGATCCTGCAGTTGTCGGTCGTGGACGGGCCGCCGCGGCCACGCGCGACCACGTGATCCACTTCCAGCCGCACGGTCGAGCCGCAGGTGCCACCGTCCGCGAGCGGCCACGTGCACTTCCCCTCGTCCCGCTTCATCACCTCCCGCTTCACCCGGGGAGGGACGCTGGCCCGCCGCTTCTCCTGCTGGGCGAGGAGCAGTTCCAGCGCCGCCGTCAGCACCTGCTCGTCGGTCGCCCCCGGCTGAACGTGGGACTGACCTGCCTTCGCCCTGGCGAGGAGCCTCACGAACTCCGGGGTGACCGTGACGTGCATCCGGGTCTCGCGGGGCGTGAGCGGCTCGACCAGGGTTCGGGTCGGAGCCAGTTCAACGATTGAACGCGAGTCATTCTTCACGTTCATCGCCGTCGACGGCACGAGCGGCGGGGCCATCGGCGCGGGGACCGGCGCCTCGGTCACGACCGTCCTCCGGGGCACCACCTCGACGGGCCGGATCTCCACCGCGACCTGCTCCGCCTCCTGCCGGGAGAGGTGGAAGAAGCGCGGGAGCACGTCGTG
>DAIEMM010000262.1 GCA_027349605.1 Anaeromyxobacteraceae bacterium | reverse complement strand
TGGAGTCGGCCAGCTTGTTGACGTCCGCCTCGGCGTTGATGGCCTCGACGGTGGGGTAGCCGGCCTTGCGGAGCGCCTCGATCGACTTCTCGCCCACGCCGCGGACGCGCGCCAGGCGCTCCTCCTGCGACAGGCTGTCGGGGTGGCGCCGCGCCTCGGCGAGGCGGGCCGCCTCGCGCTCGGCCTCGAGCTGCATCTCCTTCTCGGCGTCCACGATGGCCTGCTCGCGGGCCCGCTTCTGCAGGTCCGGGATCATGTCGAGGGTGAACCCGGGGAACTGGGTCAGCATCTCGACGGCGGCGTTGGCCACGTCCTGCGCCTTGCGGAAGCCGTGGGCGTAGAGCATCTCCTGCGTCTGCTCCGGCACGCCGATGGCCTCGAAGCTCTCCTTGGCGAACTCGTGCATCTCGCGCACGCGCGTCTCGGAGTTGATGTCGAGCTTCCAGCCGGTGAGCTGGGAGGCCAGGCGCACGTTCTGGCCGCGGCGGCCGATGGCCAGGGAGAGCTGGTCGTCCGGGACGATGATCTCCATGGCGTTGTTCTGGTCGTCGAGGAGCACGCGGCTCACCTCGGCGGGGGCCAGCGCGTTGCAGACGAAGCGGGCCGGATCCTCGTGCCACGGCACGATGTCGATCTTCTCGCCGCGGAGCTCCTGCACCACGGCCTGGACGCGGCTGCCCTTCATGCCGACGCAGGCGCCGACCGGGTCGACGTCCGAGTCGCGGGAGCTCACGGCGATCTTGGCGCGGCCGCCCGGCTCGCGGGCGGCGGCCTCGATGACCACCACGCCCTCGGCGATCTCCGGGACCTCCATCTCGAAGAGCTTGCGGAGCAGCTCGACCGAGGCGCGGGAGAGGATGATCTGCGGCCCGCGCGACTCGCGCAGCACGTCGAAGACGTAGGCCTGGATGCGGTCGCCGGCGCGGTAGCTCTCGCGGGGCACCTGCTCGCGGACCGGGAGCACCGCCTCTGCGCGCCCCATGTCGACGATGACGTTGCCGCGCTCGAAGCGCCGGACGATGCCGGTGATGACCTCGCCCTTGCGGTCCTTGTACTCGTTGTAGATGTTCTCGCGCTCGGCGTTCCGCGTGCCCTGGATCATGACCTGCTTGGCGGTCTGGGCGGCGATGCGGCCGAAGCTGCGGCGGTACGTCTTGAGCTTGAGGAGGTCGCCCCACTGATCGTCCTGGGCGCGGGCCAGGGCCTCGTCGTCCGGGCTGTAGTAGATGGGGAAGTCGAGCTCGTCGCCCGGCTCCACCTCGATGCCCTTCTCGTGCGCGAAGGAGACCGGGATCATGTTGACCGGGTCGGGGAGCGGGGCGTCGTCGGTGGGATCGGCCACGATGGTGAGCACCTGGAAGGTGTCCACCTTGCCGCGGTCCTCGTCGAAGACGGCCTTGAGCGCCCGCTCCATGCCGAAGTGCTTCTTGGCGGCGGTGGCGATGGCCTCCTCGAGGATGGCGACGAGCGTGGCTCGGTCGATGCCCTTGTCCTTCGCGACCTGGTCCAGGATGAGGGAGAGATTCACGTTGGGCTGCATGGCTAGGCCTTCCTCCTCAGATCGGCTTCGAAGTCGTATTCGAGATGGGCCTTGGCGATCCGGTCCACCGGGATGCGGTGGACCTTTCCGTCCACCTCGATTTCCACCGCGCCGCCCTCGAATCCTCGCAGGGTGCCGGTCCACTGCTTGCGCGGCGCGAGCCCGGGCGCGCTCTCGATGGGCCCGAACGCCTTGATCTTGGCGCGCTGGCCGGCGAAGCGCTTGAAATCCTGCGGCTTGCGGATGGGGCGCTCGACGCCCGGGGAGCTGACCTCGAGGCTGTAGGCCGGCTCGATGAAGTCCTCGACGTCGAGGAGGGTCTCGACGAGGCGGGACGCCGCCTGGCAGTCGTCCACCCCGATGCCGCCCGGCTTGTCGACGTAGAGTCGAAGCACCCAGGCGCCCCCCTCGCGCTGCCACTCGACCTCGACCAGATCGAAGCCGTCGCGCGCGAGCACGGGCTCGAGAAGCTGTCGCGCCCGTTCGGCGACGGATTCCTGTGCGATTCCGGTCATGGCTCCAAAAAAGCGAAAAGTGGGCGCTACAGCGGCCCACTTTCGAGTCCCGGCAACCCGGGGGCGAAAATGTGGGCTGTTCGTAACCTAGGGCACCCCCATAGTCAAGGTCGGCCGGGGGGCCAGGGCGGATGCCGCGGCGGCGGAGAAGGGCGTCCGGGGCGAGGAAGGAAAGTCCCGGGATTCAGAAACTTACGGAGCGCATCCCCGCATCCACGGCCTCGAAGAGCTCGTGGCGCCCGGCCTCGAGCGGGGCGAAGTGGGTTGCGCCCTTCAGGAGAGGGTGCCAACGCATCCCCTGGCTTCCTCGACCCCGCGGGCCGGGCCGGTGGGGCTCGAGCAACTCCCGGCACGGGATGTCCACCAAGCGGACCTCGGCCAGATGGGGCGTTCACTGGTAGTCGCTTGACGCCGGATCTCGCGGATCGCGTCTCCGCGGGCGCGACGCGTGGGGAATGCCGTCCAGGAAGCCGCATCCCGCGCGGGGACGCATCGCGCGCCCCCAGGCGAGGTTC
>DAIEMM010000247.1 GCA_027349605.1 Anaeromyxobacteraceae bacterium | reverse complement strand
CCCGGGAGGCGTCCGAGGAGCGCGTTGGTGGAGGGGGCCTCGAGGATCCGCCCGGCGCGGGTCGCGAGCCGGACCGCCGGGAGGGCCACCAGCCTGCGGATCTCGACGCTGGAGAGGGCGGCGCGCGCGAGCCGCTCGAGGTCGCGGGCCGAGGTGCGCTGCCCCGTGGCATCGTGCCCGCAGGGGTCGACGAACCTCGACGCGGCGAGCCCCAGCGACCTCGCCCGGTCGTTCATGCGCGCGACGAAGGCCGCCGCGCTCCCGGCCTCGTGCTCCGCCACGGCCCGGCAGGCGTCGTTCGCCGACGCGACCAGCATGGCGGCGATCGCGTCCCGGACCTGGACCTGCTCGCCTGCCCGCAGCCCGATGCGGGAGCCGGTCTCTGCGGCTGCCCGCTTGCCGACGGTGAGCCACCGGTCCAGGCCAGGGGACTCGAGGGCCACCATCGCGGCGAGGAGCTTCGCCAGGGACGCGGGCGCGCGGGGCGCGTCGGGCGCCCGCGCCCAGATCACCTCTCCGTCCAGGGCGACGACGTAGGAGGGCGCCGCCTCCGGGAACCGGTCGACCGGACCCGGAACGGGCTCCTGGGCCGCGAGCAGCACCGCGGCGGCGACTGCGAGGACCGTCACGCGGCGCCCCTGGACGCGACCCGGCTACCAGGGCAGGAGGCCCTTCACCGCCTTCTTGGCGGCGTCCTGCGCCGCGTCCTCGGGCTTGGGCGGCTGGGCGGCGGGCTTCTTGCCCTTGTCGAGGAGGTTCCCGGCGTAGGCGGTGCAGAAGGAGCGGTAGCACGCCGTGAGGTCGGTGTAGGTCCGGCCGGCGCACTCGCGCTGGGCCACGACCTGGGTCTCTGCGGGGCACGACTGCCCGAGGAAGGAGAGCAGCTTGTCCGAGCCGTCCGTGCACCGGCGTTCCGCCTCGCGCCTCCCGGCGTCGACGCAGGCCTCGGCCTTGAGCGTCGCGAGGTCCTTGCCGCACAGGGAGGCGAGGTCCTGGGTGGCGGTGGCCGGCTGCGCGGACAGGGCGCTCACTCCCTCGGGCGTGGCGACCTGCCGGCAGAGGATGGCGCGATCGGCCGGGTCCTTGCACATGGCCGCGGGGCCGGTGAACACCGAGAGCTGCCCCTGGCCGGCCATCTCGCGGCAACTCTGGGCGATCTGGGCGGCGCCCTCGGCCTGGATCGCCGCCACCTTCCGCTTCATCTCGGCCGCGTCGCACGCCCCGCCCAGCTTCTTGCCCGAGAGCTTCATGACCATCTCGCCGTCGGGGCTGTTCATGGTCATCTTCCCGTCGTAGCCGTCGGGCCTCTGGAGGATCTCGCCGGTCCCGGTGATCTTCTCCTTCTCGCAGACCATCGACCACGACATCTTCTTGCCGTCGTTCTTGACGTTGGTGACCTTGCACGTGTCGTCGCGCCCGGCGCCGGGCGGCTCGGCCATCCCCTTCTTCGGCACGCAGACCTTGGAGGTCTGGGCCGGCATCGCGAACCCGGCCATCTGCATCTCCACGGTCTGCTCCCACTGCACGCCGGGCTCGGCCGGCGTGGAGGATGGAGGGGCGGCGGCGGCGAGCGACGGGGCGAGGAGCACTGCGGCCAGGCGGACGGCTGCGTTCATGGATTCCCCCTTGAAGAGGGCGCGATCATAGGCCACCTGACCGGCGGGTGTGGGAGCCCGGATCGGGGGACACGCCCGCTCGATAGGTCTGGGCTATCGCATGGCCCGGATCGATGTCCTGGGCTGCCGGGCCGGTCGAAGGTCGGCGCCCCGGGTCAGGCGTGGGGCCGGCGCTCGGCGGCGGTCCTGGCCGCGCCCGCCCCGACGGTCGGGGCGACGCCCAGCTGGCGCATGAGCCCGAGCGCGTCCCACTGGGTCCAGCTCTCCACGATCTTCCCGCCCCGGTACCGGTCGATGGGGATGCCCTCGACGGTGCAGCGGGCGCCCATGGGCTCGAGACCCATGAGCTCCTTCTGGTGGGTGCCGGTCATGCGCCAGTGGCTGACGCACATTTCACCATCCGTATAGGCGCTCAGGATGACCGGCTTCAGGTCCGGGAAGGCGGTCCGGTACGTCGAGCAGTTCTGCTTCGCCCCGGACAGGTCGGTGTCGCCGGCGACCGGGTCGTGGGCGCGGAACTCCTCGGAGCAGAGCTCGTCGAAAACGTCGAGGTTGCCCTTTCCGAACGCCTCCTCCAGCAGGCGGCGTGATGACTTCCTCAGGTCGAGTGCCATGGTGCGGTGGCTCCTTCTCCCCTCCCGCGCCTCGTCTAGCCTCCGGGCCGCGACCGGACGGGCCAGGATGGGGCGTAAGCGAAACGACACCCGGGGAGAATCGGTTTTTCCCGGCAGGCCGCTCCGCGCCCGGCGCCTAGACGGGCGGCGGCCGGGCCGGCTGCGCCCGGCGCCGGAGGAACCAGGAGAGCACCGCCCACAGGATCAGGATCGCCCCGAGCGCCACGGCGAGGCGCACGATCGCGTGGTCGACGACCTCCTTCGCGCTCCTCGTGGCCTCGGCGGTGGCGTGGTCGGTGAGGCGCTGCGCGTCCGCGATGGCCGCGGCGCGCTCCCGGCCGACGAGCGCCGCGATCTCCTCTCGCTGCCTGTCCACGAAGGCCTGGATCTCGACGCGCTGGTGCTCCACGAGCTTCTCGATCTCGATCCGCTCGGCGGCGACCGCACGAAGGATCTCGACGCGCTGGTCGTCGGCGAAGGCGTCGAGCCCCTCGGGACCCATCCAGGCGATCACCCCGTCGAGCTTGTCCATCGCCTCGCCGGCCCGCTTAAGGGCGGCCTCCAGCTGCGGCTCGACGACGTTCACGTAGGCCAGCTCGGCCTGCCAGGTGGCCTGGCGGGGAACCATGATCGGAAGGAAGTCCATGCGGCTCACGAGGCCGCTCATGTCCTCGTTGAGCTGGCCGACGACCGCGAAGGCGGAGAGCTCCTCGGTGGGCGCCATCGTCACGAGGTCCGTCTCGATGCTGTCCCGGGTGGCGAAGGTGAGGCGCACCGGGTGCTTCTCCGCCCACGCCTGGACCTTGCTCCGGACCCGCGTCAGGTCCTTCTCGGGAAACGCCCACTGCGCGATCTCCTGCACCCGCCTCTCGAGATCCCTCGTGGTGGCGAGCACGTCGACCGCTCCGGGGCCGAAGGCCACCGCACCCTCCGGGGATTCGAGGTACTGCTCGGCCTGCACCAGCAGCGCCCAGGTGTCGAGGAGGGCGACGAGGGGGCGCTGGTTGAAGAGCGTGCGGTACATCGCCGGGACGACGTTGACCTTCCAGACCAGCGACCGCCGGCGCACCGCCGGGTCGGAGGACGCGGCGCTGGCCTCGTCCGCCGCCTGCTCCATCCGGCCGGTGAAGGGGGCGGCCTCGGCACGCAGGCGCATCCGGATGGCCTCGGAGGAGACCTTGGACCCCTGCTCCTCCAGGAACTTCGACTGGGTGGGAACGGTGGCACAGGCGACGAGCAGGGCGAGGACAGGGGCGACGGTCGAGGGGCGCACGGTCCGTACGTCTAGCACCTGACGGTGGGCCGTGCCTAATCGTCCATGGCCTTCCGGAGGCGAGGTGGAAGTGCACAGGGCCAACGAAGGCACCCTCGACCGCGCCGTCCGCATCGTGCTCGACCTGGCAATCCTCTCTCTGACCGGGGTCGGCCCGGCCCCGCCATTCCGGGGGGGGTCGGCAGCCTCGTGCCTTCCGGGTCCCCCTCGCACTTTTCGCACCCGTCGCCCGGGAACGGCTGCACGATCCTCCGGTCCACTTGCCGGAGGCGATCCGATGCCGAGACAGCGACCGACGCTCCCCCTCTCCCGGATCGTCCTGGCGTTGACCGTGCTCGCGGCCGGGGATCCGGCCCGGGCCGCCGCGGCAGCCGCCCCGGACGTCGTCTTCCTCGACGGCAAGATCGCGACCCTCGACGCGAAGGGGAGCTTCGCATCGGCCGTGGCGGTGAAGGACGGCCGGTTCCTCGCCGTCGGATCGACGAAGGCCATCCGGAAGCTCGCCGGGAAGGACACGCGCATCGTGAGCCTCCACGGGAGGCTGGTCGTCCCTGGCCTCATCGACGCGCACTGCCATCCCGTCCCCACGATGTTCTTCACGACGGCGGTGGACGCCCGCGCCCCGGGAGTTCCCTCGGTGGCCCAGGCGCTCCGGAACATCGAGGCCCGGGCCAGGGTCACGCCGAAGGGCGCCTGGATCCCCGTGGTCGGAGCCTCCTCGTCGCAAGCCAAGTTCGTCGAGAAGCGGTTGCCCACCCGGGCCGAGCTCGACGCCGCCGCTCCCGACAACCCGGTCTGGTTCTGGAACGGCACCCACGCCGAGGTGGTGAACTCGTCCGGATTGAAGGCCCTGGGCATCTCGAAGGGAAACCTGAAGCTCCCTCGCGGCGGACGCGTCTCGGTGGACGCGAGCGGGGAGCCCACCGGGGTGATGTTCGAGGCGGAGGACGACATCCCCTTCGCTCCCCGTCCGGAGACGGTGGTGGGCTGGTTCCGGGAGGGCATCCCGGCGCTCTGGAACGCACACGGGTTCACGACGTTGAACGGCATGCTCGCCCTCGACGAATTGGCCGCGCTCCGCGAGGTCGCCGCCTCGGGCTTCGTGCCCTCCATCCGCTACTCGGCTTTCGTCTTCGCCGAGCCGAACGGCGCCGGCATGCCCGCCGACCTGGGCCGGCTGGCGATGCCGCCCGGAGCGCCCCGCTCGTTCTACCGGACCACCGGGATCAAGCTCTGGATCGACGGCGAGGTTGACGCCGGGTCGGGCTTCTGCTCCGCCCCCTACGCCGACCCGGAGGGCGTTCCCGACGGCGGCCGCGGCCTCCGGATCACGACCCGGGCCGAGGCCACGGCCTTCGCGCGCAAGGCCCGTGCCGCCGGGCTCGCCGTGGGGCTTCACGCCTCGTGCGACGCCTCGAGCGAGATCGCGGTGCGGGCCTATCGCGAGGTCGCCCGGGACGGCGGCGCGCGGACCCCGCAGCGGCTCGAGCATCACGGCCAGTTCACGGGCCCCACGCCGGAGGTGGCCCGGGCCGTGAAGGAGCTGGACCTGATCGTCGTCACCCAGCCCGCATGGCTCCTCTTCCTCGGCAGGTCCACGTACCACCTGCTCGGCGAGGAGCGTGCCCGCACCGGGTTCCGGTACGGGTCGATGGTGAAGGCCGGCCTGATGCCCGCGGCGTCCTCCGACACCACCGGCGTCTATCTCGAGGCGGTGAACCCGTTCCTGCACATGAAGACGGCCGTGACCCGGGTGAGCGACATGGGAGTCCTCCAGCCGGAGGAGGCGCTGTCCGTGACGGACGCCCTCCGCATGTGGACCACCTGGGCGGCCCGATCCATCCAGGAGGAGGAGGACCGGGGCAGCATCGAGCCGGGAAAGCTCGCCGACATGGTGGTCCTTTCCGGCGACCTCTTCACCATGGATCCCAGGTCCATCGACCAGGTGCGGGCGCTCCAGACCATCGTCGGCGGCAAGGTGGTCCACGAAGCCAGGTAGCGACGAGGGCCGCGACACCCGGTCGCCGGGCGGAACCTACCCGCCGTCCCGGGCCCGTGTCGGCGCCGCTCACCAGTCGAAGAAGTAGGCGAGCCCCATCCCGACCCCGTACTTGAAGAACTGGGAGGCCGCGGGTTGCGTCATCGTCGCCTGGTACCAGGCCGAGATGGACAGGGTCTTCTGGCGATCGGTGAACAGGCCGACCATCCCCTTCATGATCGGGATGAACGTGCCGGTGGTGAAGCTCCACGCCAGCCGGGTGTCGAGGGCGACGAAGGATCGGCCGGGGAGGTTTCCCACCAGGATGGGCTCGAGGACGAGAAGGTTCAGCTCGGGGTAGGTGTCGCTCGATCCCAGCGAGCGGAAATACTGCACCTGGGTGGTCAGCGAGACCCAGCGCGCCAGGGCCACTCCGATCGCGTACGAGGGCACGAGCGCCCACGGTCCGCCGATGGCCGGAGTGGAGGCCGTCTCCACCTGGAGCCCGAGCGCGAGGTACTGGCGGACGCGCCCACCCCCCATGAAGTTCCAGGCGAAGGCGGTGCTCACCGCGCCCAGGCCGAACTGGGAGGGTGCGCCGGCGGCGTAGGGGTAGAGCGCGGTCACCGGGACCTTCACCTGGAGCGCGAACTCGCCCCGCCCGCCGAAGACGAACTGCGGGTTGAAGAGCATGCGCCCCGCGTTCCCCTTCTCCGCCAGGGACTGGAAGGTGTCGAACTGGAGCAGCACCTGGCTCCGCGAGAAGGCCACCGAGTCGAGCCCCTGGAGGATCTCCAGTGCCTCCCGCACGCGCTCGCGGCCGGTCATCTCCTCGATGACCTCGACGACGGAGGCGGCCTCCCAGACCAGCCGGAAGTCGGTGGCCTTGCACTCCG
>DAIEMM010000244.1 GCA_027349605.1 Anaeromyxobacteraceae bacterium | reverse complement strand
CCTGGCGCTCAACGCCTTCCTGGAGCAGAGCCAGGCCGTCGCGTCGGCCCTCCAGGACATCCGCGAGTCGGTCCAGGCGTCGGCCCGCGTCGCCACCACCCTCGGCTTCGGCCCCCGGTTCCTCCATTCCACCGGGCAGCTCCACAAGGGCGGCCCGAACACCGGCGTCTTCCTGGAGATCACCGCCGAGGACGCCGAGCCCCTGGCCATCCCGGGCCGACGCTACGGGTTCGGAGACCTCTGCCGGGCGCAGGCCCGCGGCGATCAGGAGGTGCTGGCCGGGCGTGGCCGGCGCATCCTCCGCGTGCACCTCGGCGCCGACGTGAAGGCGGGGCTCGCGGCCCTCCGGCGGGCGATCAAGGCCTGAGCGCCGTCGGGCGGATCGCCCTCGGTCCGGGCGGATGTCGGCCGCCGGCGGGTGGGTCGCGCCGCTCCGAGCAGCACGTCCTCGACCCCCGCCGGCTGCGACGGCGAGGACCGAAGGCGACGCGATCGAGCGTCCTGGGTGGGGGACCGATCACCCGCAGTCAATGCGCTCGCGAGACGCCCGGGTGGCGTCGTCGTGCGCCGCCTCCGCAGCGACCCAGCCGAAGGCCCCGGTCGTCGGCCCCCGGTGGGGCGGCGCCGGGCCGCCCTCACGGCGACAGCTCGGTGAGGATCTTCGGGTCCTTCTCGTCGACGGCCAGCAGCGCGTGGCAGAGGTTGCAGTCCTGCGAGATCGTCTTGCCCGTGGGGTCGGCGTGGTCGCCGTCGTGGCAACGGAAGCATCCGGGGGCCTGGTCGTGGCCGAGGAAGGTCGGGTAGGTCCCCCAGGTGATCTTCATCGACGGCCAGACGTTCCACGAGTAGATGTCGCCGAGCGCCTGCGCCGCCGCCTTCACGCTGGCCTCCCGGCCCGGGAACGACGCCGCGTCCAGTTGCCGGTAGAAGTCGGTGATCTGCTTCTCGATGCCGGCCCTGGCGGCCGCGTGGTCCGGATAGCTCGCCTGGATGGCCTTGAGCCCCTCCCGCTTGATCCACGGGAGCGCCACGTCGATCCGGTGCGTCAGGATGGCCTCGTCGATCTCCGGCCCGGGCTCGCGGAACCGATGGGTCGGCCGGTTGTGGCAGTCGATGCAGTCCATGGTGCGCCAGGCCTCGGCGGCGGGCAGGGTGGCGGGAGAGTCCTTCGTCCGGAAGAGCGAGGTCTTCCCGTCGGCCCAGGTGGCCTCGACGGTGGAGATGGCGTTGCGGTTCGGGTCGGAGAGGTAGCGGATCTGGACGCCCTGCGCGACGTGGGCGTGGATGCCCTTGATCGGGCCGCGGGCCGACTGGCCCCCTCCCACGTGGAGGAGGGCCACGGTCTTCTCCTCGGTGTTGGCCTCGTCGTCGGCGAAGCGCGTGGTGATCCGCAGCCGGTCGCCGGTGAACTTGGACGGCCAGTGACACTCCTCGCAGGTCTCGCGGGCCGGGCGCAGGTTGTGGATGGGAACCGGGATGGGGCGCTGGTAGAGGTCGAAGGTGACCGAGATGAGCTGCCAGGCCCCGGAGAGCTTGGACTTCACGAACCAGCTCGCGCCCTCGCCGATGTGGCATTCCACGCAGGACACCCGGGCGTGGGGCGAGCGGCGGTACGCGGTGACCTCCGGGTCCATCACCGAGTGGCAGGAGCCGCAGAAGGGCACCGAGTCCATCACCTGGAGCCCCTTGTAGCCGGCCACCCCCAGGATGAGGACGTTCAGCGCGGTGAGCACCAGGAAGACGAGGGCCCTGCGCCGGGTCAGCTCGTCGTTGAAGTCGACGATGGGCAGGTGGGGAATCGCCTCGCCCCGCTCCGCGGCGAGCCTGGCCCGTCGCCGCGCCAGCCAGCTGCCGAAGGGAATGAGCAGGAGCCCGAGGATGAAGAAGCCGGGCAGCACCAGGAAGGCGACGATGCCGATGTACGGGCTGCCCACGAATCCCTGGATGGCGGCGGCGGCCAGGCCGAGGATGAGCACCCCCGAGACCGTGGTCAGGGCTGCGCCGAGGATGCCGATGGTGGTCCTGGGAATTCCGGGCGTGTGCTTCACGAGGCCTCCGATGGAGAATCGAACGCCGGGAGTCTTGCACGGCTCGGAAGGGATGTGTCGGAACGGATGGGGCGCGGGGTAGCATGGCGGCATACCCGTTGGAGGGATCGGAGGCGGACATGATCGCTGCGCTCATCCTGGCCGATGGAGGCACGGACCGGCTCGCAGATCAGTGGCTGGCGCTCCGGAGCGCGGGACTCGATCCGCTGCGCGTCGCGGTGGGGAGGACTCCCGCCGGGGACGCCCCGGCCTCCGGTCTCTCCCGCGAGAACTTCGTCCGCGACCGTTCCCGCGCGCGAACCCCCTTCTCGGCGATGCAGTCCGGGCTCCGCGCCCTGCTCGCCGCGGACGACTGGGACGCCGTGGTGCTCCAGCCGCTCGAGGCGGCCCCGCCCCATCCGTCGGTGGTGCTCGCCCTGCTCACGCGGCTCGCCGAGGGCGATGCCGGAGCGGTCCGTCCCGTCCACCGGAGGCGCGGCGGCTTCCCGGTGGTGATGGCCCGGGAGGCGGCCGAGGCCCTCCTCGACGTGGATCCGCGCCGGGGCACGCTCGACGCCGTGCTGTCCGCGCTGGAGGACGCCGGAGCCCTGGTGACCCTGGAGGTCTACACCTCGGAGGTCCTGGGCGCTCGGGCGCGCCGGGGGAGCGGGGCCGGGAAGTGAGCGCACCCCCGGACGTCCTGGTGGTCGGCGCCGGAGTCTCCGGCCTCTCCTGTGCGCGCGAGCTGGTGGCGGCGGGGAGGGGGGTGGAGGTGCTCGATCGCGCGCGGGGCGTGGGCGGGCGCTGCGCCACCCACCGCCTGCTCGGTATGCCCTTCGACCTCGGCGTCCCCTTCCTCCACGGCAGGAATGCGGATTACCTCGCGGCCGTGCGGGCGTCCTGCCCACGCCGGATCGAGGGCTGGCCGCGCATCGTCCAGGGAACCGGGCGGCCCTGCCAGCCGGAGGCCTTCCGGCCCGGCGAGGAGCGCATCGCCCCGGCCGACGGCGTGGCGACCTTCCCCCGCCGCATGGCCGCCGGGATCCCGGTTCGCACCGGCGCCCTGGTCGCGCGGCTCGACCTCGGCGGGCCGCTGCAGGGAGTGGTCCTGGAAGGCGGGGAGGAGATCCGCGCGAGGCACCTCGTGCTGGCTCTCGCGCCCGAGCAGGTCCTCCGGCTCCTCAACGGCGTCGCCGATCCCCCCCGGCCCCTCGCGGCGATCCGCGCCTTGCTCGAGACCTCGGCCAGCGAACCCTCCCTCTCGCTCTGCGCCGCCTATCCGGAGGGGACGCCCGCCCCGGCCTGGGACGCCTGGTACCCGGAGGAGTCCCGCGTGCTCCAGGTCCTCGGTCACGAGTCCAGCAAGCGCGACGGGCCTCCGCTCGTGGGGCTGGTCCTCCAGGCCCAGCCCGGATGGTCGCGGATGCATCTCGACGATCCGGGCTGGCCCGAGGCGCTGCTCGCGGAGGCGGCGCGCGTCGCCGGGGCCTGGGCAGGGCGTCCCACCGCCACCCATCCCCATCGGTGGCGCTTCGCCCGCAGCGACCTGGCCTCCGAGCTGGCCGGCCCGGTCCTGGTCCGGCTCCCGTCCGGCGGGTCGGTTGGCATTTGCGGGGACCGGTTCGCGCCGGGTGGCGGCGTCGAGGCGGCCTGGATATCGGGAAGGGAGCTCGGGCGGCGCCTCGCCGCCCCGGAGGTGGCATGAACGTCGGCAAGGATGCGCTGCGCGAGCTGGTGGTCCGTGATCGCGATCACGAATGCGAGGGGTTCGGACCGGCCCGCGTCTGCGTCCGCGTCGTGGCGGTGGCCGAGCTCCCCACACGGTTCGGCCCCTTCCGCCTCGTCGGGTTCTGGAACAACCGGGACGGCAAGGAGCACGTGGCCATGGTGCACGGCGACGTGGTCGGCGCTGCGGGCGTGGCGGTCCGGCTTCACTCGGAGTGCCTGACTGGGGACGTGATGGGCTCCCTGCGCTGCGATTGCCGGGACCAGCTCACCGAGGGTCTCCGCGCCATCCAGCGGGAGGGGCGGGGAGTCCTGCTCTACCTTCGCCAGGAGGGGCGCGGGATCGGGCTGCTCAACAAGATCAGGGCCTACGCGCTCCAGGAGCAGGGGCTCGACACCGTCGAGGCCAACCAGGCGCTGGGGTTCCGCGACGACGAGCGCGACTACGCCGTGGCCGCCCACATGCTGCGCAGCCTGTGCGTGAAGTCGGTCCGGGTGGTGACCAACAACCCCGACAAGATCCGGCAGCTG
>DAIEMM010000230.1 GCA_027349605.1 Anaeromyxobacteraceae bacterium | reverse complement strand
CGGAGTGGGCTCCCGGGTCCCCGTACGCGGACGATCTGCGCCGGGTGGCCGCCGACGGGCGCTGCCGCGACCAGGACCGGTCGCGGGTGGACGCGCTGGCGCGCCATGCGGTCCGCATCCACGGCGAGAAGATCGCCGATCCCGACCGCTACCGCCGGGCGGTCCGGGACCTCCTCGGGAGCGGGGAGGGGATCTTCGGGGTCGTCGACGCCTACGCTCCCGACACCCCGGGTGCTCCACCGGAGCGGCTGCGCCGGATCGAGGAGGCATGCCTGGCCTGGCGCTGGCGCCTGCGCGGGAGCGACCGCCGCCTGGCGCGGATCCACGGGGACTACCACCCCTTCAACGTGGTCTTCGAGCCCGGGATCCGCTTCACGCTGCTCGACGCGAGCCGGGGCTGCGCGGGCGACCCGGCCGACGACGTCACGGCGATGGCCGTGAACTACTTCTTCTTCGCCGCCGCGCACCCGCATGCCTGGGGGGCCGGCACCGGCCCGCTCTGGAAGACCTTCTGGGACACCTACCTCGCGGCGAGCGGCGACTGCGAGATCCTGCAGGTGCTGGGCCCTTGACTTACCTGGCGCTGCCTGGTGGTGGCGTGCCCGCGATTCTACCCGCGCCTGCCCGCCGAGGCCCGCGACCGCGTGCTTCGCCTGGGCGAACGGGCGCTGTCGGGCGCGTCCTTCGACCCCGACGCGGCAGGGGAGCTCCTCCGGTGACGGGGGCGGTGGCGTGGATCCTGGGGCTCCCGTCGGCCGGGAAGTCGACGCTCGCCGGAGGCCTGGCCCGCCGGCTGCGCGACGAGGGGGTCCCGGTCCTCCTGCTCGACGGGGACGAGGTCCGGGGGGCTCTCGACCCGGCTCCCGGATTCGACGAGGCGTCGCGCACGGCGTTCTACGGCACGCTGGCCCGGCTCGCGGCCCTGGCTGCCCGGCAGGGAATCGTGGCCATCGTGGCGGCGACGTCGAACCGTCGCGCCCACCTGGCGGAGGCGCGCCGCCACTGGCCCGACCTCCTCGTGGTGTTCGTGGACGTCCCCCTCGAGGAGTGCGAGCGGCGGGACGCGAAGGGGCTCTACGCCAGGGCCCGTCGAGGCGACGCGCCGTCGCTCCCCGGCATCGGTGACACGTTCGAGCCGCCCCTCGTGCCCGACCTCCGGGCGACGGGTGGCGAGGATCCGGTCGCCCTCGCGGAGACCGTGCGTCGCCTGCGGGCGAAGCGCCTCAGGCCGCCAGTGGATCCACTGCCCCCGACCGAAGCGTGAGCAGGGACACCTCGGGAGGGGCGTTGAGGCGCCACCCCAGGCCCACGTTGCCCACCCCGCGATTCACGTAGAGCTGGACCTTCCCGACCCGGTACAGGCCTTCGATGTAGGGCTCGTGGGCGAGCCAGCGCATGGCCGGCGTCAGGAGGGGCAAGTTCACCTGGCCGCCGTGGGTATGGCCCGTGAGCAGCAGCATCGGTCTTCCCCAGATGGCCAGGTGGTCTGCGGTTCGGGGGACGTGGGCGAGGTACAGACGCGATCCGGCCGGAGCGCCCTTCATGGCTCGCACCGGGTCGGCGGAGCGGGTCCAGAGGTCGTCGATGCCCACCACCGTGAAGGGGGCGTGCCGCAGCGACAGGGTGGTGTTCTCGTTCTCGAGGAACCCGTAGCCCAGCTGCTCGAGGACCGCGCCGGCTCCACGCGGATCGACCCACCGGTCGTGGTTGCCGAGCGTCCCCAGGGTGGGCGCCTTCAGCCCGCCGAGCTGCTCGCGCATCAGCGTCACCCCACCCGGGTCGCGGGTCAGGTAGTCCCCCGTGAGCACGACCAGGTCGGGCCGGAAGTCGTTCGCCGTCGCGATGGCGGCCGCGATGCGCTCGACCGGCGTGAGCGAGCCGACGTGCAGGTCGGAGAGCTGGGCGACACGCAAGCCGTCGTGGGCCGGATCGAGGTCCGGGACCACGATCTCCCGATGCTCCGGGATCACGTCCTCGTCGGCGGCCAGGGTCGGGAGGGCGGCGCCCGCCGTCGCCGTGGCGGCCGCGCCGAGGAGGAACTCCCGTCGGGAGAATCGCGGCATCGCTCCCATGACAGCCGGGGAAGCCGGAATATTCTCCCGGGGCGAGGGACGGGCCCTGGAGCGGCCGTCCCCGCGCCCCGCTCGTGTAAGCTGATCGACGCGTCCATGGCGCCTCTCGACCAGAACCATCCGATCGCCGCCGTCCTCGCCGGCGTGGTCGATCGCTTCCGCGTGCGGCGCAAGCTCCCGGCGCTCGCCCCCGAGGAGCGCCTCGACGGGAAGGTGGCCCTGGTCACGGGCGGCGCCTCGGGGCTCGGCTTCGCGACGTCCGTGGACCTGGCCCGCCGCGGCGCCCGGGTGCTCCTCGCCGACTGCCGCGACCTCGACCGCGCCCACCGCCGGGCCGTTTCCCTCGGAGTTCCAACGGACCGGATCGAGCCCTTGCACGTCGACCTCGCCGACCTCGTCTCGATCGGTCGCGTCGTGAAGGACCTCGCACGCGGCGGCGCGCGGCTCGACCGGCTGGTCCTCAATGCGGCCATCGTCCCCACCAGGGCGCGGTCCACGCCGCAGGGACTCGACGAGATGTTCGTCGTGAACTACCTCTCCTCCTTCGTGCTGGTCACGCGCCTGCTCGACGAGGGCGTCCTGCCCCGGGACCGGCCGGACGGGGACGTGCCACGGGTCGTCTTCGTCGCGTCCGAGGCGCACCGGTGGAGCGAGGGACTCGACCTCGAGCGCCTGGACCGGCCGCGGGACGGCTCCCCCCGGCGCGTGCTCGCCTGGTACGGCACCTACAAGCTCATGCTCGCCACCTTCGCCTGGGAGCTCGCGCGACGCCTCCAGGTCGGTGGGGTTCCGCGGGTGTCGGTGTTCGCCCTCTGTCCCGGGGCGATGCGCACCAACATCGCGCGCGAGCTGCCGGCGCCGCTGCGCGCTCCACTCCACGCCGTGATGCGCCTCCTCTTCCAGGATCCCTTCGTCGCGGACGAGCCGGTTCTCCACCTCGCTTGCAGCCGTGCGCTGGAAGGTCACACCGCCGTCTACCTTCACAAGATGGCGCCCAAGGACGTGGACGCCCGGGCAGCCGATGCGAGCGTGGGCAGGGCCCTGTGGGAGGCCAGCGAAACCGTAATACACGCGAGGATTCCGCCATGACGACGCCGTGGAAGAAGATCCCGATTGCCTGTGGAGTGGCCGGCCTCCTCGCGC
Source organism: Anaeromyxobacteraceae bacterium (assembly GCA_027349605.1). Taxonomy (GTDB): domain Bacteria; phylum Myxococcota; class Myxococcia; order Myxococcales; family Anaeromyxobacteraceae; genus CAIOAK01. The sequence continues at coordinate 204 of DAIEMM010000230.1, read as the reverse complement.
TGACGAACTGCGCCACGACGCACGAGTCGTTCCAGGAGTGCCGGGCGGCTGCCATCTCGTTCTGCGACAAGACGGTGGGGGCGAGGAACCCCTCGTATCCGCAGTGCCTGGACACGCAGATCGCCGCCTGCGGCGTTCGCTAGACTTCCTCACGGCAGGAGGCCGTCCGCCAGGGCCTGCCGCATCACCTCCGCGAGGACGTCG
>DAIEMM010000214.1 GCA_027349605.1 Anaeromyxobacteraceae bacterium | reverse complement strand
AGAACCTCGCGGACCGCCACCCCGTGCTCGCGGGCCCGGACCAGGCAGTCCTCGTACTCGGGGTGCACGCCCACCACCGCGGCGCCGCGGCGGGCCACCTTCACCCGCACCTCGCCGTACGCCGTCCGCACCGGCACGAGCTCCCGCTCGAGCTCGATGCGCTCCACCGGGTGCAGGCGGACGCCCAGGGTCGTGGTCTCGTCCAGGAAGACCCGCGCCACCGCGTCGCGCCGGTCGCCGTCGGCGAGCGCACCGAGCAGCAGTCCGGGGCGACCCTTCTTCATGGTGAGTGGCGCGGCCCAGGCGTCCTTCGCCCCCGCGGCGAGCGCCGCCTCGATGGCCCGGGCCACGAGCTGCCCCGGACAGTCGTCCAGGTTGGCCTCGATCACCCAGAGCCCGCCCCGCGCCGCCTCCTCGCCGAGCGTCATGCGCAGCACGTTGGGGCGATCGCTCCAGCGCGCCGTGCCCACGCCGTAGCCCACCTGCTCGGCCGCGATCGCCGGGAAGGTGGACGGGTCGGCCACCTCGGCCAGCACGGCGAGGAGGGCCGCTCCGGTGGGCGTCACCGCCTCCCCCTGCGGGCCGCCGGGGCGCACCGCGACGCCCTTCAGGATCTCCACCACCGCCGGCGGCGGGACCGGGAGGCGGCCGTGCGCGGTGCTCACGAAGCCCTGCCCCAGCTCGGGCGGCGCGCAGAGCACGCGCGGCCAGCCCAGGAGGTCGAGCACGGCGGCGGCGGCGCAGACGTCGACGATGGAGTCGACCGCGCCCACCTCGTGGAAGTGGACCCGCTCGATCGGCACGCCGTGGACGTGGGCCTCGGCCCGGCCGATCCGCTCGAAGACGGCGCGTGCCGCGGAACGGACGCGGGGGGGAAGCCCGCTGCCGTCGACGATGGCCAGGATCTCGGCGAGCCCGCGCGCGCCGACCGGGGCGCCCTCGACGAGGACGTCGACGTGGGTCCCCGTGATGCCCCCCGCCTCCGCCCGGGTGGCGAGCAGGCGGAACCCGGGCACGCCCAGCGCGGCGAGCGCCGCGTCGACGGCCGCGCGAGGCACTCCCAGGTCGAGGGCGGCGGCCAGGAACATGTCGCCTGCGATCCCGCCCACCGGCTCGAGCAAGAGGAGCTTCGCCATCTCCGTCCCTTCACTGCCGGGCGATGAGCCCGGCCACGAACCCCGCGCCGAAGCCGTTGTCCACGTTCACCACCGTGACGTTCGGCGCGCAGGAGTTGAGCATGGTGAAGAGCGGCGCCAGGCCGCCCAGGCTGGCCCCGTAGCCCACCGAGGTGGGCAGGCCGATCACCGGCTTGCCGACCAGGCCGCCCACCACGCTGGGGAGGGCGCCCTCCATCCCCGCCGCCGCGATCACCGCCACCGCGCCGTCGAGGTCCCCGCGCCGGGCCAGCAGCCGGTGCAGCCCGGCCACGCCCACGTCGTAGACCCGCAGCACCGGGACGCCCATCACGCCGAGCGTGACCGCCGCCTCCTCGCAGGCCGGGATGTCGCTCGTTCCGGCGCAGCAGATCGCCACCGGCCCCCGCACCGGGAGGTCCATGCGGCCGCGCGAGAGGGTGCGCGAGACCGGGTCGTAGCGGGACCCCCGCACCGCGCGGCGCGCCGGGCCGGCCTTGCCGGGCTCGAGCCGGGTGACGAGCAGGGGCCCCCTCGCGGCCAGCTTGCGGGCGATGGCCGCCACCTGGACCGCGGTCTTGCGCTCCGCCAGGACCACCTCGGGCATGCCCACCCGCAGCGTGCGGTGGTGGTCGATGGCGGCGAAGCCGCCCAGCTCCTCGTAGGGCGCGCCCTTGAGCGCCCCCACCACCTCGTCCACGCCGGCGTCCCCCCGGCGCAGCCGCCCCAGCAGCCGCCGCAGCTCCTTCTCGTCCATCAGGGAATCTCCAGGGCCCTGGCCAGGCCGTCGAGGCGGGCGGGGTCCGGGAGGAGGAGTAAGGTGCCGACCGTCTCGGGGCACCCGAATCGCACTCCCAGTGCCGGACCGGAGAGGCCGGGCGCGAGCAGGTCGAGGCAGGTCCGCGCGCCGCCGCGGGTGAGGCTGGGCACGCCGTGCAGCAGCCGCACCTGGACGTGGCGCGCCAGCGCCGAGACGAAGGCCGACCCGGCGATGTTGCCCATCTCCACGAGCGCGCTCTCCCCAACCGCGTCGAGGGATCCGGCCGCGGCGTCGGGGACGAGCCGCTGGGAGATCCGCTCGGCCTCCTCGGAGGCGAGGAGCAGGACGAACCGCCCGCCCAGCGGGTCGTGCAGCTCCATGGCGATGGCCACCAGCTCGGCGTCGGGCCGTCCGGCCATCCGGGCCACCCCCGCCGGGTCCGGACCCTCGAGGAGCTGGACCTCGTCCACCCGGGTGGGGCGCCCGAGGAGCCGCCCCAGTGCCCGAGCGGCCTCCCGCCCGCCCTCGGCGGCGAGGCGCCGCAGGGTCTCCAGGAGCTCGGCCCGGCGCCGGTCGGTCGGGCTCATGCCGCCACCAGCCGGGGAACGTCGAGGACGAAGACCGGCCGGCCGTTGCCGAGCACGGTGACCGCCGACAGACCGGGAACGAGCGCGAGCGGGCCGTGGAGCGGCTTCAGCACCGCCTCCTCCTGCCCGAGGAGCTGGTCGACGGCCAGGCCGACGCGCCCCGTGTCGCTTTCGGTGATGACGACCGAGCGGCGCGCGCCGGCCGGGTCCGGGCCCGTCCCCAGCAGCACCCCCAGGTCGAGCACCGGCACGTGGCCGCCGCCGAAGGCGAGCTGGGGCGCGCCGCCGGCCCGGTCGAGGGTCTCGATCCGGGCCTGGGCCGCCCCGTGCACCTTGGAGACCGGGATGGCCACCACCTCCTGCCCCACGCGGACGAGGAGAACCGGCTGCATGGCCACCGTGAGCGGCAGGCGCAGCGTGAACCGCGTGCCCTCGCCGCGGCGGCTCTCGATGGAGAGCTTGCCGGAGAGCGCCTCCACGCTGCGCTTCACCGCGTCCATGCCCACGCCGCGGCCGGAGACGTCGGTGACCTGGCCGGCGGTGGAGACGCCGGGCAGGCAGGCGAGGAGGAAGGCCTCCGCGTCGGGGAGGGCGGCCGCGGCCTCGGCCCCGATGTCCCCTCGCGCCACCGCGGAGCGGCGCAGGGCGTCCGGGTCCATGCCGCGTCCGTCGTCGGAGACCTCCAGGATCACCCGGTCCCGGTCCCGGCGCGCCGACACCTCGATGCGCCCGGTGGGGCGCTTGCCGGCCGCGATCCGCTGGGCTGCGCTCTCGATGCCGTGGTCCACCGCGTTGCGGAGCAGGTGGAGGATCGGGTCGGAGATCTCGTCGAGCAGCGCCCGGTCCACCTCGATCTCGGACCCGGTCACCACCACGTCGACCTGCTTGCCGGTGCGCCGGGCCAGGTCGCGCGCCGCGCGGGGCAGGCGGTCGGAGAGGGCGGTGAGCGGGGTCATGCGAGCCGACATGACCCGGCCGTGGAGGTCCTTGGCGATGGCCTGGAGCCGGTCGACCCCCTCCTCGTGGGCGCGGCGGCCGGCCTCCGGCATGGCCCTGCCCAGCTCCCGCAGCCGCGCGGTCGCGAGCAGGAGCTCGCCGGACACGTCGAGGAACTCGTCGAGCATCTCGGCGCGCACGCGCACGGTGCGGGCCGGCTCGCCGGCGCCCTCCGGTCGCGGCGCGGCGGCGACGGGGACGGGCTCGTCCACCTCCCGGATCTCCACGCGGGCCAGGTCGGCGATCTGGGCCAGCGTCCGCTCCAGCTCGGGGATGGACCGGTCGGTCGTGAGCTCCACGGCGAGCGTCCGGCCCGGCATCCGGCCGGCCCGGAGCTCCTCGGCGGCAGGCGTCGAGGAGGCGACGGGTCCGGCCCCCTCGAGACGCTTCAGCACCAGGAACCCGCGCACCGAGGGGACCGGGCTCCCCTCGGAGACCTCCACCTCCACGCGCAGGCGGCGCCTCCTTCCCCGTGCCGGGGAGGCATCCTGCACCGGTGGGAACGGGGGAGGAGCCGCCGGGGGGGCCTCGGGCGGGACGGAGGCCGGCGCCGTCGTCGGTACCTCCGCCCCTCGCACCCGGGTCGATGCCGCGGAGAGCCCCTCGGCCAGCGCCTCGGGCGCGACGGGCGTGCCTCCGGCCCCGGCCTCCCGCACCATCTCGGAGAGGGCGTCGGTGACCGAGAGCAGGAGGTCCACCACGTCGGGGGACGGAGCCTCCCCGCGCGCCCGGAGCGCGCCGATGACGTCCTCGGCCCGGTGGGCGAGGAGCGCGATGCCCTCCTGCTGCATGGCCGCGGCCATGCCCTTCATGCTGTGGGCGTGGCGGAAGAGCTCGTCCACGCCGGCCGCCGGGTCCTCCCCGGCCCCGCCCGGCCTCTCGAGGCGCACCAGCCCGGCGGAGAGGGCATCGAGGTGGTCGCGCGACTCGGAGACGAAGAGCGCCAGGTATT
>DAIEMM010000210.1 GCA_027349605.1 Anaeromyxobacteraceae bacterium | reverse complement strand
TCCAGGTCGGTCTGCTTGTTCCGGTAGTTGTCCATCACCCGGGCCACCTGCTCCTCGAGCCGGTGGACGTGGGGCGGGAGCAGTCCCCCGAGCCCCAGGGCCTTGCGCTCGGCCGGGGTGAAGGCGGTGCCCTTGTTGAGGAGCGGATCGTGGAGGAGCGCCTCCCCGTGGGGGAGGGACGCGGCGTCTCGGTTCGGTCTGGCGTTCATGACAGCCAGAAGAGGCACGGCTGGCGGCGTCCGGCGGCGGGCAATCGGGTGCGTCGCCGGTGGCCCAGGAGGGACCCCCCGGAAAATCCTGCCGGGCGTATGGTCCGGAGATGCCCGTGCGGCAGGGGCGGGTCAGCCGCCCCGGCGCGTGCAACGCACCCCGCCCCGGTCCATCTCGGCGATGCACTCGTTGCAGGGAACGCAGCCCGACGCCACCAGCTCACCCCGCGCGAGCTTCCGCGGCAGGGCCGGGTCGTGGAGGAGTGCCCGCCCCATGCCCACCAGCTCGAAGCCGGCGGAGAGGGCGCGATCCACCGTCTCCATCGACTTCACCCCGCCCAGCAGCACGAGCGGCAGGCGGACCGCCGCGCGCATGGGCTTCGCCTCCTCGAGGAAGAACCCCTCGGTGTACGGGTAGGCCTGCACGAGCAGCCTCCCGAAGAGGGTGAGCCCGAGGCGCGCGTGCCAGCGTTCCTGGGAGGCCGCCATGCGCGCCACCGGGACCTCTCCCCGCAGCATGAAGAGGGGCGTCCGGGAGACGAAGCCCCCGGAGAGCACCAGCGCGGTCGCGCCCTCGGCCTCGAGCCACCGCGCCACCTCGATCGACTCGTCGAGCTCGAGGCCCCCCGCGAAGCCGTCGCGGAGATTCACCTTGAGGAGAATGGGGAAGTCCGGGCCCACCGCGGAGCGCGCCGCCCGGAGCACCTCGACCGCCAGCCGGGCCCGGTTGGCGAGGCTCCCGCCCCAGCGATCGGTGCGGCGGTTGGTGTACGGGGAGAGGAACTGGGAGACCAGGTAGCCGTGGCCGAAGTGGAGCTCGACGGCGTCGAGGCCGGCGTCACGGGCGATGCGGGTGGCCGCGGCGAAGTCGGCGATCACGCGGGCCAGGTCCTCCTCGCCGGCCGGGCGGGCGAAGGTGAGGCCGTAGGTGTTGAAGAGGCGCGAGGCGCCCAGCGGCCGCCCGCCGATCACACGCGGGTTGGCGAAGTAGCCGCAGTGGCCGACCTGCAACGCGGCGGCGGCGCCCTCCCGGTGGACCGCGTCGGCGAGGCGGGTGAGCCCCGGCGCCGCCCCGGGACGGACCAGGATCTGGGTGGCGTAGCTGCGCCCGTCCGGGGAGATGGAGGCGTAGGCCACCGTGGTGAGGGCGGCGCCGCCCGCGGCCACCTCCCGGTGGTGCTCCACCAGCGCGTCGGAGACCAGCCCCCCCGGGCACAGGCCCTCGAAGGTGGCCGGCTTGACGATGCGGTTGCGAAGCCGGAGTCCGCCCAGGGTGAAGGGGGTGAAGGCGATGCCCACGGAGGAGTACGATGGCACGGTGATGCCCGCGCTGGCCACCCGGATTCTCGCGCTCCTCGGCTGGCGCGTGGACTACGTCCCTCCCCCGGGACCGAAGGGGATCATCGTGGTCTACCCCCGCACCTCCAACTGGGACTTTCCCGTGGGCTACCTCACCAAGATGGTCATGGGGCTCCCCCTGTCGTTCGTGGGAAAGGACACGCTCTTCCGGTGGCCGGTGGGGGGGCTGCTCCGGCGCATGGGGGGGATCCCGGCCAACCGGCGCGAGCGCTCCGGGCTCATCGGGCAGCTGGCCGAGGAGTTCCGGAGGCGGGACTGGATGTGGCTGGCCATCGCGCCGGAGGGGACGCGCTCCCACGTTCCCCACTGGAGGTCGGGCTTCTACCGCCTGGCGCTCGAGGCCGGGGTCCCGGTGGGACTGGCCTTCATCGACTACCGGACCCGGACGGTCGGGCTCCGCGACTACGTCCGGCTCACCGGCGACCGCGAGGCCGACATGGAGCGCATCCGCGGCGCCTATGCCGGCAAGGTGGGGCTGCGCCCGGAGCGGGCCGGGGAGATCCGGCTCGACCCCGGCGAGGGGCGCTGAGGTCGTCCGGAGACACGAAGGGCGCACCGGGCGCTGGCCCGGCACGCCCCGCGTGAAGCCGGACGATATTGACTAAAAGTGGAACTCAGGCGAGGCGAGCAGCTGGAGGCCGCCGACCCAGTTGCCGTTGATGCCGCCGCCCTCGAGGACGACGTCGAGCCCGATGCCGAGGCGGCTCGTGTTCAGGAACGAGGCGCCGCCGCCGATGCGGAAGACCCCGCCGATGCTGGAGTTGGGGCCGATGAGCATGCCGCCGCCCACGCGGAAGCGTCCCACCGTGTCCATGGAGGGCGGCCCGAACTTGGCGACGTAGTCGATGGTCGGCTCCCAGACGGTCACGCTGGTCGAGGCGTCGACGTAGTTGATGTTGTTGTAGTACGTGGAAGTGACCGTGCCCATGGCGACCGTGAACCCGACCGAGATGTTGTTCATCCCGCCCAGGTTGAAGTCGACCTGCGGGCCGACGATGAAGGGGACGTAGCTCGTGTAGGAGCCCGTGGAGCAGTAGTAGCCGTAGTAGTAGTAACAGTCGTAATAGCCGGAGTTGTAGAACCCGACGCCGAGGTTCACGCGGGCCACGTTGTTCCAGGACTGGAGCTGCTGGACGGGCTGCGGCTGCATGCCGGGCTGGGTGAAGGTGTACTGCGCGACGGCCGGGGTCGCCGCCGCGAGGGCGAACGAGGCGACGAGCACTTTCGATAGATTTCTCATCGGGTGATCTCCTCCTGGGATCCGGGAAGCATCGCCGATCTGCCCGGCCAGTCGAGGAACTTGCGCCGTCCCGGACGGGTATCCGCGAGTGAACACCTGTTTCGCCGGCCGCACGCCTGCCGCGCGCTACGGCTGCAGCGCCTTCATCTCCACGTGGACCCGGCCCAGGCCCGACTGGAGCCGGAACTGGAGCCGGACCGACGAATCGCGCGTGGACCAGCTGTGGTCGGCGAGCACGGTGTCGCCGCGGTCGGCGGCCTGGAGGTCGTCGCCCGGCTGGGGAGCACCCCCGAAGGCGATGATGAGGAGGGCCGAGAGGTGCCGGTAGATGCTCTCGGCCACCATCCGCCCGGGAAGCTGCATGTCGCCGGTGGCCAGGTCGAAGCTGCGTGGGTACTCGACCGAGATGGCCTCGAGCCCGGGATCGAACTCGAAGAAGAGGACCAGCGGGTACGGGTAGCCGACGAGGCAGACCTCGACGGCATAGTTCTGCCCGGGCCCCTGACGCCCTCCGGGGAGGAGGGTCTGTACCTCGACCTCGGAGGCTCCCCAGTGGATCGGGGGGAACTGCTCGTCGAGGGTCTGCAGGATCCCCATGACCCTGGGACTATACACCAGAGCCCGGGGCGATCGACCCGTGGTGCGTGTCGGCCGCGGGCAGATCGACGCGGAACGTCGAGCCCT
>DAIEMM010000190.1 GCA_027349605.1 Anaeromyxobacteraceae bacterium | reverse complement strand
GCCAGGTTCTTGTTGCGCGGGTGGAAGAACATCCCACGGGCCGGGTAGAAGACGCAGCAGTCCGGCTTGCACTTGCCGCACCGCACGCAGGTGGCGATGCGCCGGGCCAGCTCCTCGAGCTGCCCGTGCTGGAGGATGCGGGCCTCGAGCTTCAGGAGGTTGAACGACGGCGTGTAGATCTGTTCCAGGGCCGCCAGGTCGGAGAGCTTGCCCGGGTTCATGAGGCCGCCCGGGTCGACCACCCGCCGGTAGGCCTCGAGCTCCTTGCGCCGCTCCGGGTCCCAGTACTTCAGCTTGGTGACCCCGATGCCGTGCTCGCCGGAGACCACCCCGCCGAGCTCGTGGACCCGGTCGAAGACCTTCTCCACCACCGCGTCGGCGCGCCGGAGCATCTGCCGGTCGTTGGAGAGCACCGGGATGTTCACGTGCACGTTGCCGTCGCCGGCGTGCATGTGGGTGGCGAGGACGATGAGGCGGGCGCGCACCTCGTCCCAGATGCCGCCCAGCGTGGCGGCCACCTTGGGGTAGCCGCCGAGGAGGGCGGCCAGGTCCTGCCGGAGCCGGTCGGTCACGGCGAGGGAACGGACCTCCGCCTCGGCGGCCTTCTCGACGGCCTCCCGCGCCTTCACGCAGGCGGCCAGCGCCGCCTCGAGCTTCGGCGCCCAGAGGGCGTCCTCCGGGGCCGGGAGGCCGCGCAGGTAGGTCTCGGCGCGCCGGACGAAGTTCTCCTGGCAGTGTCGCTCCTCGTGGACGTTCATGGCGTCGAGGAAGAGCGAGAACTCGGCCAGCGCGGTGAGCGGGAGCACCACGTCCTCGTTGATCTTGAAGGCGTTGGTGCGCCGGGCGATGGCGCCCAGCTTCTTGCGGTCGGCCCAGAAGCGCTTGCCCTCGGCCGCGTCGCGGGCCTCGGCGAGGAAGGTGTTGGGGTGGGGAGCGAGGATGGCGCGGATGCGGGACACCCCGCGGGCCACCTCCTCGGGCGAGTGGCCGACCACGTCCACGATGATGACCGCCTTGGGGGTCTCGGCCCGGGGCGCCTTCACCTGGTAGCCGATGGCCTTCACGTACTGGTCGTCGAAGTGCTCGAGGGCCGAGAGCGCCTCCTTCCCCTGGTTCGGCATCTCCCGGGCGATCTCCAGGATCACCTCGCTGGCCTCGTCGAAGTCGGGGCCGAAGAACTCCAGGCAGAGGGTGCGGGTGTTCGGGTAGGCCGGGTAGAGGATGAACTCGGCGGAGGTGATGACGCCGTCGGTGCCCTCCTTCTGCACGCCCGGAAGCCCCCCCAGCGCCTTGTTGGTGATGTCCTTCCAGAGGCCGCGCTTGCGAATCTCGCTGCCGAGCAGCTCGATGGCGCGCACCAGCGCCCCGGCGCCGTCGCGGACCTCGAAGCGGACCACGTCGTCGAAGAGGATCTTGCGGAGCGGGTGGTTCACCCGGTGCACGGTCCAGTCGTGACCGCCCGGCATGGCGATGCGGAACGACACCAGGTTGTCGATGCAGGTGCCCCAGAGCACGCAGTCCTTGCCGCCGGCGTTCTCGGCGATGTTGCCGCCGATGGTGCAGGCCCAGGCGCTGGTGGGGTCGGTGGCGAAGACCAGGCCGCGGTGGGTGGCGTGCTCCATCGCCGCCTCGGTGATGACGCCGGCCTCGAGGTCGAGGACCTGCCCTTCCACGGTCCGCCCGTCGTCGAGGACGAACGACCGGGTGGCGATGCCGCGGATGTGGTTCAGCTTCTCGGTGTTCACCATCACGCAGTCGGGCGTGAGCGGGATGGCGCCGCCGGTGAGGCCGGTTCCGGCCCCGCGCGGGATGGCGTGGAGCCCCAGGTCGCGGATGGCCGCGAGCAGCGGGGCGACCTGCGACTCCTCGGTGGGGGTCACCACGGCGAGGGGGAGGTGGAGGCGCCAGTCGGTGGCGTCGGTGGCGTGGGCGACCAGCGTGAACGGGTCGAGGAGCACGTTCTCGCGCCCCACCACCGCTCCGAGCGCCCGGCGGATCCGGGCGTGGAGGTCGGGCATGCGCCGGACCTCGTCGCGCACGCCGTCGAGCATGCGCCGCGCCTCGGCGAGGACCTCGAGAACCAGCGTGTCGGTGCCCGCCCCGTCCTGGATGACCCGGAGGTTGGCCTCGGCGTCGCCGAAGAAGCGCTTCCGGCGCTTGGCGGAGGTGACGAGCTCCTGGCGGAGGTAGGGGTTCCGCCGGTGGATCAGGACCTCGCCGAAGACCCGCATGAGCAGCCGGGCGGAGCGGCCGGTGACCCGGCGCTCGCGGAGCTCCTCGAGCTTCTTCCAGACGCCCTTGCCGAGGAGCGACGAGACCGCCTGCCGGTCGTCGGCGGACGTGTAGTTGTAGGGGATCTCGCGGTGGCTGGGGTTCGTCATGGTCCTCGGCGCCGGAGGGGCGGACCCTTGTCTTTAGCAGGTTCCGTGCCTCCGTGCCGTCATTGAAAGTCCTGCAAAAACAGAAACTTGAATGGCGAGACCAGAGCCGGTCGCAGCAAAATCTGCGCCTCGAGGCCCGGTCTCGCCACGCCGGCGCCGCCGCGCCGGACTTGCCCGCTCCCTGCTAGCCCTTCTTCATCGACTCGCTGAAGGTGGCGACCGCCGCCCGCTCGGCCTCGCGCATCGCCTGCTGCACGCGCGCCACCGTCTCCCGGGCGTCGTCGCCGAGCTCGAGGATCTTCTGGCGGGTCTTCTGCCCCGACTGCGGCGCGAAGAGCAACGCCACCACCCCGCCGACCGTCGCTCCGGCGAGGAACGCGAAGAGCACCGTTCCGGCACCGACTCCACCGTTGTTCTGGCTCATCCTGTGGCCTCCTTCCTCTCTCGTGTGGAACTCGCGGGCGCCGGCTGCTCTTCCGGCGCCGGGGGAGAAGGGTCCGGGTCCATCGCCCCCTTCCAGGCCCGCACCGCGGCCATCACCGCAGGGACGACGGCCGCAGCCACGGGCCCGGCAACCTGCATCGTGCCGCGCAGCTGGTTCACCATCTGGGCCGCGTTGGCGGCGCCCTCGACGATCTCGGCCATCTTGCCGTCCTTCTCGAGCGCGGCGCCCAGCCGGTCCAGACGGTCGGCGGTCCGGTGGATGGCGAGGAGGGCCGCCTCGACGTCCTTGGCGCTCTTCTCCGCCACCGACCGCAAGGTGTGGAGGGCGGCGTAGAGCTGGACGAGGAGCGGGAGGACGGCGCCCACCAGGAGGGCCGCCAGGACCACGAGTGCAATCTGCCAGCCTTCCATGCCGCCTCCGTTCGATGCCCGCCAGCTGCCCGACGCTGGAATCTTGCTCCCGTCGGGACCCCGGCGCTCGGTCCCAGAGAGGGGGTGCGCGCCAGTGATCGATACCCCCGGAATCACTGGATATCGTTGACAGGAAGCTCGCGGGGGGACAAAGACTCCGGCCGGAGGTTTCCCACATGAAGGCGATCCGATTCCACGAGACGGGGGGGCCCGAGGTCCTGCGGTTCGAGGCGGTGGAGGTGCCGGCGCCCGGGGCAGGCCTGGCGCGCGTGCGCCACACCGCCATCGGCGTGAACTTCGTCGACACCTACCACCGGACCGGCCTCTACAAGCTGCCGCTGCCGAGCGGCGTGGGCGTGGAGGCGGCCGGCGTCGTCGAGGCGGTGGGGCCCGGGGTCGGCCAGGTGAAGGCCGGCGACCGGGTGGCCTACGTCTCGCGGATGCCCGGCGCCTACTCCGAGGCGGCGCTGGTTCCCGCCGACCGCCTGGTGCGCATCCCCGACGGGGTCTCCGACGAGGTCACCGCCGCCGCGTTCCTGAAGGGCATGACGGTCTGGATGCTGCTGCGGCGCATCCACGCGGTGAAGCCCGGCGAGAGCGTGCTCTTCCACGCGGCGGCGGGAGGCGTGGGGCTCATCGCCATGCAGTGGCTGCGGGCGCTGGGGGCCCGGGCCATCGCCACGGTGGGCAGCGACGAGAAGGGGAAACTCGCGCTGGCGGCCGGCGCCAGCGACGTGATCGTCTACACCCGCGAGGACTTCGCGAAGCGCGTCCGGGAGCTGACGAAGGGGGAAGGGGTCCCGGTGGTCTACGACTCCGTCGGCCGGAGCACCTTCGAGGGCTCGCTCGACTGCCTCTCGCCGGCCGGGCTCATGGTGACCTACGGCAACGCCTCCGGGCCGGTGCCCCCGCTCGACGTCTCGGTGCTGGCGGCGAAGGGATCGCTCTTCCTGACGCGCCCCACGCTCTTCAGCTACACGGCCCGGCGCGAGGACCTGGAGGAGGGAGCGCGCGAGCTCTTCGCCGTCCTCCTGTCCGGGAAGGTGCGCGTCGAGGCGAGCCACCGCTGGCCGCTCGCCCAGGCCGCCGACGCCCACCGGGCGCTGGAAGGGCGCCGCACCACCGGGTCGATCATCCTCGTCCCCTAGGAAGGAACCGACATGAGCCTCCTCGCGATCGCCCTCGCCTCGCTCGTCACCGCACAGGCCGCCCAGGCCCCGCAGCCGCCCCGGACGCCCCGCCGGCCCGTCACCGAGATCCACCACGGGGTGGAGGTGGTGGATCCCTTCCGGTGGCTCGAGGACTCCCATTCACCCGAGGTGAAAGCCTGGACCGAGGCGCAGGGCGCGGCGGCCCGGGCCTTCCTGGACGGCCTCCCCGGCGCGAGGGAGATCCGGGAGCAGGTGAAGGCCATCGTGCTGGCGCGCTCGCCCTCCTGGTTCTCCCTGGTCGAGCGCAAGGGGGCCTTCTTCGCCATGAATAGCGATCCGGCGCGGCAGCAGCCCGTGCTGGTCTGGATGGCCTCGCCCGGCGACGCCTCCCGGGAGCGGGTCCTCCTCGATCCGTCGGTGCTCGACCCGACCGGAAAGACCAACGTCGACTGGTTCGTCCCGTCGCCCGACGGGAAGAGGATCGCGGTCTCGCTCTCCCAGGGAGGGACCGAGTCCGGGGACGTGCAGGTCTTCGACGTGGCGACGATGAAGCCGCTGGGCGAGCGCATCCCGCGCGTCCACGGCGGCACGGCGGGCGGCTCGCTGGCCTGGAACCGGGACGGCTCGGCGTTCTGGTACACCCGCTATCCGCGCGAGGGGGAGCGCCCCGCGGCGGACCTCGCCTTCTACCAGCAGGTCTGGTTCCACCAGCTGGGCAAGCCCGCGTCCACGGACCGCCGGGAGCTCGGGGGCGAGCTCCCCCGCATCGCCGAGGTGACGCTCCGCGCGAAGCGCGACGGGAAGTGGGTGCTCGCCGAGGTGAAGAACGGCGACGGCGGCGAGGTCGAGCTGTGGCTGCGGCCCGGCGGCAAGGGCTCGTGGGCGCGCATCTCCAAGTTCGCCGATCTGTCCGTGAACGGCGAGTTCGGGGAGGGGCCCGACCTCTTCGTGCTCTCCCGCAAGGGAGCCCCGCGCGGCCGGATCCTGCGGCTCGCGCTTCCCCCACGGGGGGCCGATCCGCTGGCCGGCGCCCGCGTGGTGGTCCCGCAGGGGAGCGAGGCGATCCTGGGCATGGAGGTGGCGCGCGATCGGATCTACGTCGCCACGATCGACGGGGGACCGTCCCGGCTGCACATGGTCGGTCTCTCCGGGAAGCCCCTGGGAGAGGTGCCGGTCCTTCCGGTGTCCACGGTGGGGCAGGTCGTCCCGATGGCGGGCCGCGGGATCCTGTTCCAGAACGTCAGCTGGGTCGAGCCCCTGGCCTGGTACGCCTTCGACCCCGCCAAGGGGACGGTGAAGAAGACCAGGCTCGCGTCCACCTCCCCGGTCGACCTCTCGGGGTCGGAGGCGGTGCGAGGGTGGGCGACGTCGAAGGACGGCACCCGGGTTCCCGTGGACGTCCTGCGCATGAGGGGGACGAAGCTCGACGGCGATCGCCCGACCATCCTCTACGGATACGGCGGGTACGGGATCAACGAGTCGCCCCACTACTCGCCGCTCCTGGCGCTCTGGCTCCTGAACGGTGGCGTGTATGCCAGCGCGGTTCTCCGCGGGGGAGG
>DAIEMM010000186.1 GCA_027349605.1 Anaeromyxobacteraceae bacterium | reverse complement strand
CCGGCCTGGCGGACGCCATCGCCCGGCACCTCGGGCCGAAGGGCTAGGTCTTCTTCTTCCGGGCCTCGCGGCGGGCCCGCTTGGCGGCCAGGAACCCGGTGCGGCGCCGTTCCTCCACCTTCTCCTGCTTCGTCGGCTCGGGAGGGCGCACGGGAGCCTTCCGCTCGGGCTCCCGCTTCGCCCCGGGCTGCAGCGTCCACCAGAAGAGCCGCTTCACCACCAGCGTGGCGTAGGCGCCCGGGGGCAGGGTGAAGGCCAGGTTCACCCGCAGGCGACCCCGGTTGAGCTCGTCCTTGCGGGCCTCGCCCACCACCAGCTTCCCCGGGCTCACGAGGAGCGGCCGCTCCTCGGCGTCGAAGTGGATCTGCGGGGCGTCCTTGACCCGCAGGTCGGCCAGGGTCTGGTTCTCCCGCGCCAGCACCGAGAGGGCCGCCAGCTCCATGCGGGGGTCCTCGAACCTCGAGCCGGGGGCGAGGAGCGGGAAGGTCTTGCCGCGGAGCTCGCGGGCCAGGCCCCCGTCGAGCTCGCGCGGGAAGAGCAGCGTCCCGGCCTGGTAGCGGATCGAGACCAGCCGGGCCACGCCCACCACGTCGCGCAGGTAGGCCTTCACGCCCTCGTTCCAGAGCCAGCTCTGGTAGGCGAACACCTGCAGGCCGCGCCAGCGCGGCTCGGTGCGCAGGAAGGCGCCCAGGTAGTCCTGGGGGTGCTTGCGGAGGTAGCGCACCACCATGTCGTAGCGCTCGGCGCCCGGGTGGGGGTTCCGCAGCTCCCAGTTGCCCCAGTTCTCCTTCCAGAACTGCTTCACCTTGGCGTCGGTGGTGCGGTCGAGCTCGCTGGGGCGCGCCAGGAAGTTCTTGAGCGCGATCTCGTGCTCGCCGCGCATCAGGTCCTTCACCAGGAAGCCCTGGCCGTGCTTCAGCGAACCGAAACGCTGCGAGTCGAAGTAGTCGATCACCCCGATGCGGCGGACCTCGGCCATGGAGGCGGCGAGCCTCGCCACGTCCTCCTCCGAGAGGTCGCGCACGGTGACGGCGAACCGGTTCGAGGTGGTGTTGGCGGCGGAGAGGGCCGACGCGGTCCGCCCGAGGGGCTTCAGCCGGAGGTCGGGCTCCTGGAGGTCCACCTGGGTGCCCCGGACCGCCACGAGCTGCGTGGTCCGCCCCTGCTTGTCCTTGAGGCCGCAGTAGCTCACGTCGGCCGACTGCACCTTGGCCGCCGCGCGGAGCCGCTCCACCGCCTCGAAGGTGGAGAGCTTCTGCTTGTCCATCAGGTAGACGAACCACTGCCCGCGAGGGTCGGGGTCGAATCGCCACGACTCGGTGACGGAGAAATCCTCGGGGAGCTGCTTGAGCTTCATGGCGCCTCGGTCGGGCGCCTCAGGAGACGGCCTGCCGGTAGAAGAGGACGATCGTCAGGCAGTGGAACTCGTTGTCACTCGACTGGGAGACGACCCGGTCCACGATCTCGAGGTCGGCGTTGGCCTGGAGCCAACGGGTGATGGACTCGCCCAGCTCCTCGCGGTCCTTGGCCTTGGTGGCCGAGAACACCTTCACACCCGTGAACCGCATCGCGCGCACCTCGCTCACGCCGTGCCCACTCCCAGCGCGTGACCCACACTTCGATATCTTTGCCTCACCCCAAGGCGAGTGTCAAACCGCAGGAAAGGCCAACCCGTCGATATCGCGGCCGAATTCACCTCGTTGAACCCGTCCGGACCCGCATGGTATTCGACTCGGGGAATCTCCATGCTCATCGACCTGCACGTCCACAGCCGGCACACGCCGGGCTGCACCCTCTCTCCGCTCGACGCGGTCCGGCGGGCCCGGGAGTTCGGGCTCGACGGACTGGTCCTCACCGACATGAACACCCTGGACGGGCTCGCGGAGATCCGGGAGGCCGCGCGGACCGAGGGGTTCCTGGCGCTCTGCGGCGTGGAGATCGCCACCGACCGTGGGCATTACCTGGCCTACTTCCCCGACCCCGAGAAGGTCCCCGCGCTGCCCCAGATCTTCGGGACGCCGCCGTGGCCGGTCCAGGAGGTCATCCTCAAGGTGACGTCCATGGGGGGTGCGGTCGTCGCCGCCCACCCGTACGACCGCTCGATCGATCGTCCCGGGGGCGACGTGGTCTTCACGCTCGACGGCCTGTCCGCGGTCGACGGGCACGACGCCCGCCGCAAGCCCTCCGTCAACGACCTGGCCGTGGAAGCCGCCGACCACATGGGGCTCCCCTGCGTCGGGGGCTCCGGCGCGAGGGAGGCGCTCGGGGAGATCGGCAAGGCGGCCACGCTCTTCCGCGACGTGGTTCGCACGGAGGCGGACCTGGTGGCGCAGCTCCGGTCGGGGACGGTCTTCGGCGTGGCCATCGGCGTCACTCCGGGGCCGCCGGAGGACCGTGCGGTTCGCGGGCCGGGGGAGCGCAGGGGTGGAGACCGGGGCGGCCGGCGCGACGGGGGGCGCGGTGGACGCGAGGGCGCCCGCGGTCGCGGGGATTCCCGCGGACCCCGCCGGGACCGGTAGGCGACTCACTTCCTCGGCGCGGCTCCCTTGCCGGAGTCGAGCCGCACCAGCCGGTCGTCCTGGAAGGACGCCTTGCGGCTGCTGTTGTTCCAGAACCACTCCTCGGTCCGGGCCGGCCGGTCCATCACGATTCGATCGGGATAGCCCCAGGCCATCGCGGTCGCCTCCCGGGTCATGCCCTCCACGAGCGCCTTCTCCCGGATGGCGTCGCGGACCGGGTCGGGGAGCGCGGCGTACACGTTGGTGGGATCGTCCGGCGTGAGCACCCGCCCGACCTCGGCGAGGACGTCCTCCGCGCGGGTGCTCTCGGTGGAGAGGACGAGCACGGCCGGCTTGCC
>DAIEMM010000181.1 GCA_027349605.1 Anaeromyxobacteraceae bacterium | reverse complement strand
GGAGGCTGGCTCTCCGACAAGCTCGGCGGGGCACGGGTGACTCTCTGGAACTTCGTCGCCATGGCAGCCTTTGCCGGCGGCGTCCTCTTCTTCCTACCTCGCGGTGGGGGAGCGGGCAGCTTCCCCGGCTTCCTGTGCATGTTCCTGCTCCTCTTTCTCACCTCGGGCGTGGGCAACGGCTCCACGTTCCGGATGATCCCGGTGATGTTCCTCACCTTCCACGAGCGACTGCTGCAGGGACATGGGCCGACCGAGCTCGCCCAGGCGCGCAAGGACGCCGCCAAGGAGTCGGCGGCGGTCATCGGGTTCACCTCCGCCGTGGCCGCATACGGCGCCTTCTTCATCCCTCGGGCGTACGGCATCTCGAAGAAGGCGACCCACACGCCCGCCTGGGCTTTCGTTGGGTTCATCGCCGTTTACGTGAGCTGCATCCTCATCACCTGGTGGTTCTACGCGCGCCGTCGCGCCGAGATGCCCTGCTAGCGAGCGCGCACATGCAACGTTCGGAGACGTGGAAGCGCAACAGCGTGCTGGCGATGAACACCTTCGGGTTCACGGTGATGTTCGCCGTGTGGGTGATCTTCGCCATCGTGGGGATCGCCATCCGGAAGGAGCTCTCCCTCAGCGAGACCGAGTTCGCACTGCTCGTCGCGCTACCCATCCTCACCGGGTCGCTTCTGCGCCTCCCCATCGGCATGGCCACCGACTGGATCGGAGGACGCCCCATCTTCACCGCGCTTCTCGCGACGACCGCCATCCCACTCCTGCTCCTCTGCTTCGCCACCCAGTACTGGCAGTACCTGGTGCTCGGGCTCTTCATCGGCATGGCCGGGACCACCTTCGCGGTGGGCATCGCCTACACGTCGGCCTGGTTCCCGCAGCGGTTGCAGGGCACGGCGCTCGGTATCTTCGGGGCCGGGAACACCGGAGCGTCTCTCACCAAGCTCTTCGCCCCCGCCCTGATGCTGGTGGTGCCGGTGGGCGGCCTCGGGGTCATCCCGGGCGGCTGGCGCTTCGTACCCTTCGTCTACGCCGTCGCCGTGCTGATCACGGCCGCCATCTACTGGACCTTCACCTACACCGACCATTCGCATCAAAAGCAGGAGACCATCGGGCAGCTCCTCGCCCCGCTCAAGCACATGCGGGTGTGGCGATTCAGCCTGTACTACTTCCTCGTCTTCGGCGGCTACGTGGCGCTCTCGCTCTGGCTGCCCAAGTACTACATCGACGTCTTCGGTCTCCCGCTGAAGGACGCGGCGCTGCTCGCCGCCATCTTCGTCTTCCCGTCGGGCATCATCCGCGCCCCGGGCGGCTGGCTTTCCGATCGCTACGGGGCCAGGACCGTCATGTACTGGGTGCTCTCCATCTGCGTGTTGACGACCTTCCTGCTCTCGTTTCCCGACGTGGATCTGGGATTCATCGTGCCGGCCAAGTACGTGGGTGCTGGCGCCGCGCCGCACCTTTCCCTCCGGATGACCCCGACCCTCTTCACGGTGGTCGTCTTCATGCTCGGCCTCGCCATGGGAATCGGCAAGGCCGCCGTGTTCAAGCACATCCCTCACTACTTCCCGGACAAGGTGGGCTCGGTGGGCGGCCTCGTGGGCGTCATCGGCGGCCTCGGCGGGTTCGTCATGCCCATCCTCTTCGGCGCCATGACCCAGGCGACCCACCTGCCGACCACGACGTTCGCCTTCCTCTTCGTCCTCTCGGTGACCTGCCTCGTCTGGATGCAGGTGGTGGTGCGGCGGATGTCGAGGGACGCGGCGCCACTCATCGCCGAGGAGATGGAGCCGGGGCTCCGGCCGGCCACCGCCCGGAGGACACCATGAACGCGTTCCCCTTCGGCCTCCCCCAGCGCATCCTCGATGGATCTCCCGACGCCGTCCTCGTCTCCGACCGCGCGGGCAAGATCCTCTACTGGAACGCGGCCTCCGAGCGGACCTTCGGCTTCACCGGCGTCGAGGTGCTGGGCTCCTCCATGGACGTCATCATCCCCGAGCGGCTTCGCGGTAGGCACTGGGGCGGCTGGAACCAGGTCATGGAGACGGGAGTCACGCGCTACGGGGCGGAACGGCTCCTCGCGGTGCCCGCGCTCCACAAGGACGGTCGCCAACTCTCGGTGGAGTTCTCCATCCAGCTCGTCCCGGACGACGCAGGACGCATCGCCTTCGTGGTGGCGGTCTTCCGCGTCGTGACCGAGCGCTTCCAGCGGGAAAAGATGCTCCGGCAGCACGTGAAGGAACTCGAGGCGCTACCCGGGGCGCAGCGCCTCGTGAAACGGCTCGACGCCCGCCCGCTCAAGGCCCAGGGCATCCACCCCGTGGAGGAGGTCCTCCGAGACCTCGCGGCCCTCTGCGCCGGGGAGGCTTACGAGCTCGTCACGCCGCACGTCCCCGGCCCGGTACTGGAGCGCGCCGCCGCCCTCGGGGTACGAGGGGTGACCGTCGAGACCGGCCCCGACGAGTTCGTCACCACGTTCACCCGAAAGGCGTAGGACACTCGAAGCCCCAACGAGGCCGCTCCGCACCCATTCGATGCGTGAAACACTGGTTGAAACGCCGAGGTCGCCCATGAAGCCGAGCCGTGGCATGACTCCACTCTCCGTCCCCCTGGTCCTCGCCGCCACGTTCGGCCTCGCGCTCGGGATCGGAGGCTACGCCTTCCGCTACGCGAAGGGCGACTCGTACCTAGGCAACGACCCCGCCACGTGCGCCAACTGCCACGTGATGGCGGGCCACTTCGAGGGCTGGCAGGCCTCGCCTCACCACCTCATCGCCACCTGCAACGATTGCCACACGCCGGCGGGCCCCGTCGCCAAGTACCTGGTCAAGGCGCTGAACGGCTACCACCACTCCATGGCGTTCACGGTCGGCGGGTACCCCGAGAACATCCGCGCGCGTCCCGAGAGCCGCGAGGTGGTGGAGGCGAACTGCCGCCGCTGCCACGCCGACCTGGTGAGCGAGGTCGCCCACGGCGGTGAGCCCTCCTGCATCCGCTGCCACGCCTCCGTCGGCCACCTCCGCTGACCACCGATTCCACCCGCACCGCCAACAAGGAGCACCTCATGCCTGCCGAGAACCAGCCCCAGAAGAAGCGCGGGCTCCTCATCGCCCTCGTCGCGGGCGTCTTCGCCCTGGTGGCCGTCGGCGCGGCCGCCCTCCTCGTCAACATCACGGAGCGCAAGCAGGAGGCCAAGCACGCCTTCGTGAAGCT
>DAIEMM010000175.1 GCA_027349605.1 Anaeromyxobacteraceae bacterium | reverse complement strand
CTCGGAGACGTGGAGGTGGAGCGGCCAGCCCCGCCGGCGGGCCTCGGAGCCGAGCCGGCCGATCCACTCCGCCGGGCAGGCCCTCACGCTGTGGGGAGCGAGGCCCACGGTGACGGCCGGGTCACGCTCCGTGATGCGGGCGAGGCGCAGGGCGCTCTCGACCACCTCGTCCGGCGAACCGTCCACGAAGCGGAGCTGCTCCGGGCCGGCCGCGACGCCCGCCCCGCCCCGGGCATAGGCGCTGCGCAGGAGCGAGATGCGGAGACCGACCTCTCGCGCCGCCCGGATCGCCTCCCGGGCCAGGAGCTCGGGATCGTCGTAGCGCCGCCAGGCCGGGTCTCGTGACAGGTAGTGGAACTCCCCCACCGCGGTGATCCCGGCCCGCGCCGCCTCGTGGAAGGCCATGCGGGCCACCGCGGCCACGTCCTCCGGGTCGAGCCGCACCGCGGCCCGGTACATGGCCTCGCGCCAGGACCAGAAGTCGCTCCGGCCGGCGTGGCGGACCTGGGTGCGGCCGCGGATGGCCCGCTGGAAGGAGTGGCCGTGGGCCGAGACCAGTCCGGGGAGCAGCGCCTTGCCGGCCAGGCGGACCCGCTCGAAGCCCGGGGTGGGCGCCCCCACCGCGATTACCGCGCCTCCGGAGACCGAGAGCGCCGCGCCCTCGTGCACCCGTCCCCCGCCGACCAGGAGATCGGGCAGGTAGGCGCGGGGGGGCGTCGGCATGGCGGGCAACCTACCCCGGGAGGACCACCGCGGCGGCGTCGAGCTCGAGAGCCACCTTGCCGAGCGCCTCCTCCACCAGTTCTCGGTGCAGGAGCACCGTGACGAGCGCCCGCTCCACGGACTGGCGGGACGCCCCGCCCTGCAGCGCCGCCGAGACCAGCCGCTCCTCCTCGGCCTCGGCGTTGGCGGCCAGCTTCTTCACCGCTCGTGCGACGCGGCGGGCCAGCTCGGCGCGCGCGGCCTTCTCCGCCGCCTCCGCGGCCGGCCCGAGCACGTCCCCGGGCGGGGGCGCGCCCTTGGCGTCGCGGGCCCGGTCGATCGACTCCTCGAGGCGGGCGGCGCCGCCGTCGACGACGGCGTGGGCGGCGCCCATGTCCACGAGCACCGACAGCGGCGACTCGTCGAGGTAGCGCGAGGCCTGCCGGGAGGGAACCCGGGCGCCCGGCGCCAGGTCGGCCGGCGACGGCCAGCGAAGCTTCCAGCGCAGGTAGAGGCCGCCGCTGCGGGGGGCGGCGCGGGATTGTAAAAAAGCCGTGCGGCCCGCCTCGCCGTCGCGGGCCAGCTCCAGCAGCGCCTCGGCGAGCCGGTGTCCGGTCGCGAACCACTCCAGCTCCTCGCGGACCACCGCGGTCTCCCGCCAGAAGCTGCCCAGGAGGGTGCGCTCCTCGGCCGGGATCTCCATCCCGGGCAGGGCCTCGATGCGCATGCTGGAACCGAAGGTGAATGCCGCCTCGAAGGGGTGGACGTTCTCGTCGGTGTCCACGTCCATGCCCACGCGCCGGCCCGCCTCTACGACCAGCTCCTCCAGCTCCTCCTCGAGCCAGCGGGACAGCGTGGACAGCGAGGCGCCGATGTCCCCCGCATCCTCGGGCGGCTCCTCGCCCATCCGCGCGAAGGCCGCGGCGACCAGCGCCGTCAGCTCCGGGATGGAGGCGGAGCGCACGTCGAGCAGCGGGTCGTATCCCTCGTGCTGGGCGCGACGCCCCTCGGCGACCCGGGACGCGATCCCGCGCCGGAAGGCCTGGCGCGCCTTCTCGGTGCGCCGGGCCCGCAGCGCGGCGAGCTCCTCCGGGACGGACGCCAGCACCGCGTCGAGGCCGCCCACCGGCTCCTCGAAGATGCCGATCTCCTTCTCGTAGAGGTCGGCCAGGAAGGCCTCCTCCCCGGGCTCGGGCAGCACGTGGATCTCCACCGGGCGCGCCTGGCCCAGCCGGTCGAGCCGGCCGATGCGCTGCTCGAGCGTGAGCGGGGAGTCGGGGAGGTCGAGGCAGACGAGGTGGGAGGCGAACTGGAAGTTGCGCCCCTCGCCTCCCGACTCGCCGGAGAGGAGCAGCATCGGCCCCTCGGGGTCGCGGAAGCGGGCCACCAGCCGGTCGCGCGCCTCCAGGCTGGGGGCGTCGTCGTAGAGGAGCGCCTAGCGCCGCTCGGTGGCCGCGATGCGGGCCTGCAGCTCGCGCAGCCGGTCGAGGTCCCCGCCGCAGACGAGCACCTTCTCCCCGGCGCGCGCCAGGCGTCCGCACAGGGCCGCGACCGCGTCGATCTTGCCGCCCTCCGCGACGTCCTCGCGCCGCAGGACACGACGGGTGAACGCTCCCACCTTGACGCGCCGGTTCCGCACGAGGCGCGAGGAGAGGCCGTAGCGGCTGGCCAGGTGCTCGAGCAGGGCGGCGCGAGACGGACCCTTCTTCTTCCCGGCCGGCGCGGCGAAGGCCTCGTCGTCGGGGGAGAGCTCGCGGAGGCGGACGAGCGCCTCGTCCACCTTGCCTCCGGCGAGGAGGTCCCGGGCCACCGCGGCGTAGGCCTCGTGGGCCTCGAGCCGGGCGAGGAAGGCCTCCAGCGTGGTGGTGGGCACGGTCTCGACCAGGGAGAGGAGGCGGAAGTACTCGCGGGGGTCGAGGCGGACCGGTGTCGCGGTGAGGAGCAGGAGCCCGAAGGAGGCCCGGGCCATCGGCGCGACCGCCTCGAAGAGCCCGTCGTCGGCCAGGTGGTGCGCCTCGTCCACGATGACGAGGTCGAAGGACAGCGCGGCCGCCGCGGCGGCGACGGCGGGATCCCCGGCCAGCTGCTCCTGGGAGAGGATGGCCAGATTCGACTGCGCCAGCGCCGCCTCCGGTCCGCCCAGGGCGGCGATGCGGTCGGGCCCGAGCAGCGTGAAGAGCGCGTTGAACTTGTGGAAGAGCTCGGCCATCCACTGGAAGGCGAGGTGCTCGGGGACGATCACCAGCACCCGCTCGGCCAGTCCCAGCTGGCGCAGACCTGCGTACACCAGTCCGGCCTCGATGGTCTTGCCGAGGCCCACCTCGTCGGCCAGCACGAAGCGCGGGCTGCGGTCGGCGAGGATGCGGCCGGCGGCGCCGACCTGGTGCGGGAGGACGTGGACGCGGGAGGAGAGGAGCGCCCCCAGGCTGTCGGCGCGGCGCAGCGCCTCGAGCCGGGCCACGCGGGTACGCAGCGCGAAGGCGGAGGCCGGGCCCGAGTCCCCGGAGGCGAGCCGGTCGAGGAGACCGCCGGCCGGCTGATCGAGCGGGGTCTCGTCCGGGACGGCGGCGAGGGCCTTGTCGCGCCCGGAGACCACGGTGACTCCCTCGCGGCCCGCGAAGCGGACGGCGAGGCGGCGGGAGTCCTCGCCCACCTCGAGCACGATCCCGACGCCCCACGCGGGTTGTGCCCGGTGGACGAGCTTCTGCCCCTTCTTCCAGCTCATTCCGTCGGTCCTCTAGCCCTTCCTCTGGCGCGAAACCATTCAT
>DAIEMM010000149.1 GCA_027349605.1 Anaeromyxobacteraceae bacterium | reverse complement strand
ATTCGGCCAACGACTCCCTGAACTTCTGGAGGGTGGCGCTGGCGGTCTCCACCGACGGGCGCACCTGGACCAAGGTCCAGGGCAAGCAGGCGGGCGGCTCGGTCCTCGACCTGGGGCCTGCGGGGAGCTTCGACGCCGCGTGCGCGTACCAGCCCTCGGTGGTGAAGGAGCGGGAGAACCTCTACCGCATGTGGTACCGCGCCTGCGCCTCGCCCGGCACGTTCGGCGGGCCGAGCGGCGGGGTCATCGGCTACGCGGAGTCGAACGACGGAATCACCTGGGTGAAGATCCCGCAGCCGGGGACGGTCGGCGAGGCCCTGGGTCCCGGCTCGGCGGGTTCGTTCGACTCCGGGGGTCTCACGACCCCGTCCGTCTTCGTCGATGCCGACGGGACCTGGGACATGTACTACGCCGGGTTCAACACCAGCGGTCAATACTCGGCCGGACTGGCGCGGGCTCCGTAGATGGCGCGGGCCCGCGCGCTCGTCGTGGTCCTCGCCCTCGCCAGCGCCGGTGCGGCGCGCGCGCAGACGATGCTCGACCAGGAGCAGCGCCTCATCGACATCCACTCCCTGCTCCTCGACCTGCCGCCGGTGCAGGCGCCCGTGGCGCTCCTCCCCGGCCAGCTGGGCGTCGCGCTGGAACTGGTCGGAATCCCCTACATCGACGGGACCACCGGCTCGAAGAGGCAGATCACCGCGTCGGACCGCACGCCGTTGTTCCCGCGCCCTCGGCTCGCGCTGGGGCTACCAGCCCCACCCGACTTCCGGTCGTTCGTCGGGCTCTCCTACATCCCGCCCTTCGCCATCAACGGCGTGAGCACGAACTCCATCGCGGTCGAAGCGGGCTTCGGGTGGACGCCTGGGCCGGCGGCGCTGGCGCTGCGCGGTCACTACGTCTACGCGGTGTCCAAGTCCCCCGTCACCGACCCGGACACCCGGTACACGCTCGAGACCAGCGAGGGCGGGGCCGACCTGGGGTTCGGCTGGCGGTTCGACTTCGCGCCGGTGTCCGTCACGCCGTACGCTGGACTGGGGTTCGTGTCGCTCGCGGGCAACTTCACGGTGACGAGCGACGGCTACGTCCTGCACAGCAACTACACCGGAGTGGCGCTCCAGGCGGGACTCCGGGTCCTCATGGAGAAGCACTGGCAGGTGGTGGGCGAGGTGGACGCCTACCCGGGACGTCTGGTGCACGCGAGCCTCTCGCTCGGGTACGTCTTCGACTTCTGGAGCCCGTAGAACATCGTTGCAGGGGTATCGGCGCTACCCGCCATGCACGGCCGACCAGAGTGCTGCCCCGCCGAAGGCGAAGAAGAGCGAGGCGGCGACCCAGCGAATCCGTTTCACCCGTACCTTCGCTGCGCGCCGCTCCCCGAGGAAGACGGCGAGGCCGTCGGCTGCCAGCATGCCCAACGGGGTGCCGACGGCGACCAGCACCACGGACTTGAACTGCGCCGCCAGGATGTGGGCCAGGACGTGCTGCGGCACGTTGGAGGAGATCCAGTTGCCGGTGAACCCGTGATGGGGGACCGGGCCGTTCGGCCGGTGTGTCGATCTCCCCGACGCCGCGCCACGCGGCGTGAACGACTCGCCTTGCAGGCACACCCCTACACCGGGTGCGCGACCCCGGCGTCCACGGCACGGCCGATCCTCGAGCCATTGCGCAATGTCACCGAATGTGAACGTCTCCTCCGTCCAGCATCTTGTTTGACGCCAGGTCCCCCTGCGACGTCGGCCGAGTCGGGGGCGCCGGGGGGTGCCCTGCACGATTCTGGGCGATGAGGGGGGCGCCGAGGCCTACTCCAGCGGCCCTCCCACGATTCACGGCCGCAGGGCCCCGGAGCAGCGCCACGTCGCCGCCCGGCGCCAGCTCGACGCCGTGGGGCGCTGGACCCTGGACGGCACCGCCCCGGGCCGGGAGCGGGCCTCCCTGGCCGACGACATCCTGTCCCTGCGATGGCCTGCCAGCCGCCCCGGCTCACCGAGGGGGAGCTGGCCTCGGCGGCCTTGCTCGTCGAGGTGGCCCGCGGTAGAAGGCTCCCCGATGCGCTCTTCCAGATCTGCGACGAGTGGAGTGCGGCCTGCGACGGCTGCTCGGGGATCTGACGCCAGGCCGGGCGAACAGCGGGCGAATGGAAATGTGACGCAGTAAGGAAGACCAATTGGAGAGGTGACCGAGCGGCCGAAGGTGAACGACTGGAAATCGTTTGTCCGCCCAAAAGGTGGACCGTGGGTTCAAATCCCACCCTCTCCGCCAGTCGAGAAGAGCCGGTCCAGAATCCTCGGGCGACGTGGGTTCAGCCGAACCCCGCCAGGCCCGGAAGGGAGCAACGGTAGGCTGTCCTCCGTGCGCCCGGGGATTGTGGGCCGGCTCCTCGTTTTTTTCCGGAGGTGAACCATGGGCTACCTCGTCCTCGCCCGGAAGTACCGGCCCCAGACCTTC
>DAIEMM010000143.1 GCA_027349605.1 Anaeromyxobacteraceae bacterium | reverse complement strand
GGAGGGCACCACGGAGAAGAAGAAGGTTGCCCCCACTCTCGGACTCCCTTCTGTGCTTCCTGAGCTACGCAGCGTTGCGTCCCCGCTCCTCGTGCTCACGCTCGGCCTGGACCCCGATGGCCCAGATGAAGCCCAGCAGTTCGCAGTCCCGGGTCGTGAAACTGACAAGTAGGCTCGTGGCAGCCCTAAAGGACCAGCGCGGCCTGCGCGCCAGGGTCCTCACCAAGGACGGCGGCGCCCCCTGGGACTGGGACCTGGCCCGGGAAAAGATGAAGACCGCCCAGCGCCGGGCCGGCATGCCCGACGACGGGCCCCTCGACAAACTCCGCCACACCTTCGGCGCCCGGTGCGCCATGGCCGGCATCCCGGGCACCACCATTAAGTCCCTGATGGGTCATGAGGACCTGAAGACCACCCTCCGATACCTCCACCTCGCCCCTACCCATTTGGAGGCCGCCATCCGCGCCCTCGAGTTTGGAGACATTTTGGAGACGGGGCCCTCCACCTCACGATTGGTGAACGGCATCGACGTGAAAAACCCCGCCACCGGGACGACGGTGACGGGGCACGACTGGTGACCCCTACGGGACTTGAACCCATGTTTTCGGCGTGAGAGGCCGACGTCCTAACCGCTAGACGAAGGGGCCGGAGAACTCCCCTGTTGCATCGGTGCTGCCCTGCTCTGCTCGGGTTGCCTGGACGTCAACCCGTCGAAAAGTTGGTTGGGGGACTAGGATTCGAACCTAGATAGCATGCTCCAGAGGCATGCGTCCTGCCGTTAGACGATCCCCCACCTGGTCGCTGGAAGGGTCCGCGAGGGGCGGTTTGTAGCCGCTGGCGGGCCGGAGGTCAAGCGGGACCGAACGAGGCGGCTCAACGCCAGATTCCGTAAGTCCGCCCCTTGTGCCCGGGCTCCCGGAGGACGAGCCGGCCCCCCTTCACCGCCGCCCCTGCCACGGGTCCGATCCACCAGCCCTTGGGGTCGCTGCGGCGCCAGGATTTCCGGAAGAACTGGTTCACCTCCTCGAAGATCACCTTCAAGGCGGCGGGCTTTCCGATCCGGGACCCGGGGGAATCGTCCACGTCGAGCTCGGCCCAGAGGCGCCCGCCGACCAGTTCCCCCTTCTCGTTCGGGAGGGAACGCTCGTAGTGGTAGACCGGCGACGGGATCTCCTCGATCTCGAGCATCCCCCGGTCGCGCCCGCGGGCCAGCGTCCGCACGATCACCGGCCCCAGCCGCTCGGCGGCCAGGTAGTAGGCCTCCTGGTCGAGCAGCTCCACGGTGCGGCCGTCGACCGGGATCCCGTCGGTCCCGGGCGGAAAGATCTCGGGGTAGAGCGTCAGCTCCTTGCCGGCGAGCTGCCGGAAGAGAGCCCGTTCGTCCTCGGGCAGCATGAAGTACTGGAGCGTCGCGGCCACGGTCTTCCCTCAGGGCGTTGGGTTCTGCGGGGCGGTTTCGGGCGGAGGCGCCCCGTTCTTCCGCGTCGCGGGTTGGGCGGGTCCCACCGCGGCGTCCTTCGGCGACGACGCGAGCGGCCAGCGGACCAGGCGGACCTCGGCCAGGTCGGACTGCATCTGGATGACCGAGCCGTCCGGGGCCAGCGCGAACTCCCGGAAGAGCCAGCGCCGGTCGCCGGGGGGCGCCACCACCGAGCCGGCGATCTTCCCCTGGGGCGTGAGCGAGAGGAGAAGCACCTCCGCCCGCGTGGCCTCCCCGTCGGCGTTGTCCTGGCGGTCCACGGCCAGGACCACGTCGCCGCGCCGGTTCACGCACACCAGGCGGACGCGCGCGATGGGGATGTCGGAGCGCAGGTTCACGGTGCGTCGTACGCGCCCGTCGGCCGCGGCGAAGCGCACCAGCGCCGACCAGCGCCCCGCCCGTTCGGCCTGCACGAAGAGGTCCCCGGCCGGAAGCCCGGGGCGCGGGCCCTCGGCCCGGATGCCGCCCCATCCCAGCTCGGCCCGCACCGACTGGCCGTTCAGCATGAGGAAGGTGGGGCGTCCCCGCACCGAGAGCAGCTGGTCCACCCCCTTGAAGGACTGGGGCAGCGCGCCGGAGAGCAGCACCTTGCCGGAGGGGTCGAACTGGGTGAGCGTCGGGTTCTCGCTCTCGGTGACCAGGAAGATGGCCCCGTCGTCGGACTCGGCCAGGTCCGACTCGAACACCGGCTCGGCGCCCGGGCGTCCGATCGGGAAGGCTCCCAGGTACCGTCCGCGCGAGTCGAAGCGCTGGATTCGCCCGTTGAGGACGTCGAGGACGACCAGCCCTCCCATCGGTCCCACGGCGAAGCTGGGAGGGCCCAGGGCGTCCTCGTCCTCACGCGACGGGTTGCCCTGGAGGCCGAACTGGCCGGGGCCGGTACCGGGGGAGCCTCGCACCAGCACCTGTCCCTGGCCGGTCACCCCGACCGAGGCGAGGGTTCCCGGCAGGTCCAGCGCGGGAAGGTCGGGGGCGGCCGCCACGGTGGGCTCGATCCCCCCGGTCATCGCGGCTGCCGCGGCATCCGGGATGCACAGCGTGGGGCGCTCGTCGGCCCAGACCTCGACGATGCCCAGGTCGGAGAGCTTCCCGGGCTTCACCAGGACGTCGTCCACCCGCTGGTCGGGGACGAGGCCCGGACCCCGGATGACGAGCGAGTAGCTCCCGGGGGGGAGCTCGAGGAGGAAGCGCCCGCCGGAGTCGCTGCGCGACTGGCGGTCGCGGCCGATGACGGAGACCGTCGCCCCGGGGACCCCGGTGAGGCACCCCTTGTAGCGAAGGATGCCGGTGACCGAGCCCTTCTGCGCCGCCAGCGCCGGGAAGGCCAGCACGGCGAGGACGGCGAAGATCGCTGGGCGGGCGGTGAGCATGGGGCCAGGCATCCTATACCGCCGGGGCGGCGCGTGGCCCCTCAGCCGCGCCCGGGCCGGGTCATCCGGGCCGGATCGAGCAGCTTGCGGGCCTCCCGGGGGGTGATCCCTCCCCCCTCCACCGCCAGCTCGGCGATGGACCGGCCGGTCCGGACCGACTCCTTCACGATGGCCGCGGCGGCCGCATACCCGATGCGGGGAGCCAGCGCCGTGGCCAGGCTCACGGTCCGGTCGGCGTAGAACTGGCCGCGCCCGGCGTCGGCCTCGAGGCCGCGCTCCAACCGCAGGTCGAACGCGTGCACCCCATTGGCCAGGATCTCGATCTGGTGCAGGAGGTTCCAGGCCACGAGCGGCATGGTCACGTTGAGCTCCAGCTGGCCCGAGGCGGTGGCCCAGGCGATGGCCTCGTCGAGACCGATGACCTGGTGGCTCACCATGGCGAGCATCTCGGCCATGGAGGGGTTCACCTTCCCGGGCATGATCGACGACCCGGGTTGCACCGCCGGAATCCGGAGCTCGCCCAGGCCCGTGGCTGGCCCCGACGCCAGCAGCCGGACGTCGCCTCCGATGCGGACGAGCTCGAGCGCGGCCAGCCGCATCGCCGAGGAGAGCGACGCGAAGGGGGCCAGGGACTGCATGGCGTAGAAGGGGTTCGGCGCCGCGAGGAGCGGGGCCGCGCAGAGCCGCGACAGCTCCTTCACCACGAGCTCGCGGAAGCGGGGGTGGGCGTTCACGCCCGTGCCGACCGCGGTGCCCCCGATGCCCAGCGCCGCCAGCTCGGGGAGTGCGTCGTTCACCCGCGCGGCCGAGGCCGACATCGCCACGGCCCAGCCCGAGACCTCCTGTCCCAGCCGGATGGGCGTGGCATCCATGAGATGGGTGCGCCCCGACTTGACGATGCCGTCCCAGTCCCGGGCCTTCCGGGCGAAGGTGGCCGCGAGACCCTCCAGCGCCTCCACCACCCCCGGGGCCGTCGCCAGCGCCGCCAGCCGCATGGCCGTGGGGACGACGTCGTTCGTCGACTGGGCCATGTTGACGTCGTCGTTGGGATCGACCGACCGGTCCCCCCGGCGCCCGCCCAGGATCTCGGCGGCCCGGTTGGCGAGGACCTCGTTCACGTTCATGTGGAACGACGTCCCGGCTCCCGCCTGGTAGGCGTCCACCACGAACTGATCGTCCCACCGCCCGGCCAGGACCTCGCGGCAGGCCGCCTCGATGGCGCGAGCCTTCCCGCGCGGGAGGAGGCCGAGACGCGCGTTCACCCGCGCCGCCGCCAGCTTCACCCGGACCATCGCGTCCACCAGCGCCCGCGGCTCGCGCAGCCCGGAGATGGGGAAGTTCTCGACCGCCCGGGCGGTCTGGGCTCCCCAGAGCGCGGTGGCCGGCACCTTCACCTCTCCGAGGGTGTCCCGCTCCACGCGGGTCGGGGCGCCGCGGGATGCTGCCTTGCGGGGACGTCGGGGCGTGGCCATGTGGACCTCCTCCTCGGCTCAGCGGAGCCGGTCGCGGAGCCGGCGGAAGGCCAGCTCCGACTTGGCGTCCTCGATCTCGCCACCCTCGCAGGCGGCGATGGCGTCGTCGAGGCCGCGCCAGAGGAGGGTCGCCCCTTCCTCCAGCGGCGACCCGTCCCCCTCCTGAGGTGCGTCGAAGGCGCCGGTCATGGCGCCGCGGGGGACCTCCACCTCGAGCAGGTGGATCTTCTCCGAGACGATGCCCGGCAGCATGTAGAACGGGGCGCCCAGCGCGACGATCCTCGCCGGGTCCACCTGCACGCCGGCCTCCTCCCACGCCTCCTCGGCGGCGCGCCGGCGGAGGGCCTCCATGCCGTGCTCGCCGGGCTCCACCAGCCCGGCCACGATCTCCTCGTACAGGAGCGGCTCCGCCTCCGGGAGGGCGCGAACCTTGCCACGCCGGAAGAGCACCGCCGGCCGGAGCTGGCGCCGCAGCAGCACCTCCACGCCCCGGGGCGTGCGGGCCCAGAGGCAGATCGCGACGGCGTCGAGGGACGGCCGGTCGAGGACGTCGATGCGGTAGACGTCCGACCGGGTCCCGTCCACGCGGCGATTGAGCGCGCGGTAGCGGCGCACGTGCAGGAATCCCTCGTCGCAGCGCGACGAGGCGGTGCGGTCCTCGACGATCTCGATGTCGTCCACCCGGGGCATGCATGGCTGATACGCGACGGCCCTCGCCCGGGCAAGCCCTGGGGGTGACCCCCGGGGGGCCGCTTGCCACGGCTCCCGGCGGATCTACCTTCCCGGGGATGAAGGCCCACCTCTGCGCCCGCTGCGGCGCCCTGAATCGCATCGGAGACGCCCCGCCCGGCTCGGCCCCGGTCTGCGGCAAGTGCAAGGCCGACCTCGACGTCTCGGGCGAGCCTCGTCCCGTCACCGGAGCCCAGCTCGACGCGGCGGTCCGGAATTCCCCGGTGCCGGTCCTGGCGGACTTCTGGGCTCCCTGGTGCGGCCCCTGCCGCACCGCGGCCCCCATCTTCGCGGACCTGGGCCGGAAGAAGGCCGGGGGCCTGCTCGTCGTCAAGGTGAACAGCGACGAGGAGCAGGAGGTCTCGGCGCGGCTGGGCATCCGAGCGATCCCCACCTTCGTGCTCTTCCTGGGCGGCCAGGAGATCGCCCGCCACAGCGGGGTCATGCCGGCCGGCGAAATGGAGCGCTGGGTCGCGGGGCACGCCCGGACCTGATCGCGCTCCCGGTGGGGCCGGACGCACGACGGGCCGCCCCTCCTCGGAACGGCCCGTCGGTGCTGCTGGCGCTGGTCGGATCAGGCCACGCGCAGCGGCTTCTTCTCCGCCGGCTGGTAGTCCGGCAGCTCGTCGAACTGGAGGTACCGGTAGACCTTCTCGAACCGGGGGGCGACCTTCTCGTTGTAGGCCGCGAAGTACTCCTCCTTGGTGGGCAGCCGCCCCAGGTTGGAGGCCACCGCGCCCAGCTCGGCCGAGCCCAGGAAGACCTTGGCCCCGTCGCCCATGCGGTCGTCGAAGTTGCGGGTCGAGGTGGAGAAGACCGTGGTGGCGCCCGGCACGCGGGCCTGGTTGCCCATGCAGAGCGAGCAGCCCGCGATCTCGATGCGGGCGCCGATCTGGCTGAACACGGTGAAGTACGCCTCGTCGCGCAGCTCCTGCTGGTCCATCCGGGTGGGCGGGCAGATCCAGGTGCGGACGGCCGGGTTGAACTTCTGCCCCTTCCAGATCTCGCCGGCGGCGCGGAAGTGGCCGATGTTGGTCATGCACGACCCGAGGAACACGTCGTCGATCTTGGTGTTGGCGACGTCGGAGAGGAGCTTCACGTCGTCGGGATCGTTCGGGCAGGCCAGGATCGGCTCGGTGATCTGGGCCAGGTCGATGTCGATGACCGCGGCGTACTCGGCGTTCTTGTCGGCCGACAGCAGCTCGGGCTTCTTCAGCCACTTCTCGGCGGCGGAGATGCGTCCCTGCAGCGTCTTCGCGTCCTGGTAGCCGGTGGCGATCATCTTCTTCATGAGCGCCACGTTGGAGCGGAGGTAGGCCGCGACGGTCTTCTCGGAGAGCTTCACCGTGGCGGCGGCGGCGCTGCGCTCGGCGGCGGCGTCGGTGAGCTCGAAGGCCTGCTCGACGGTCAGGTCGGGCAGCCCCTCCATCTCGAGGATGCGGCCGTTGAAGACGTTCTTCTTCCCCTTCTTGGGAACGGTGAGCAGCCCCTGCTGGATGGCCCAGTAGGGGATGGCGTTCACCACGTCCCGCAGCGTGATGCCGGGGTTGAGCTTGCCCTTGAAGCGGACCAGCACGCTCTCCGGCATGTCGAGGGGCATGAAGCCCAGCGCGCCGGCGAAGGCCACCAGGCCCGACCCGGCCGGGAAGCTGACGCCGATGGGGAAGCGGGTGTGGCTGTCGCCGCCGGTTCCCACCGTGTCGGGGAGCAGGAGGCGGTTGAGCCACGAGTGGATGACCCCGTCGCCCGGGCGCAGGGACACGCCGCCGCGCTCGTTCACGAACGCCGGCAGCGTCTTGTGCATCTTGACGTCGGCCGCCTTGGGATAGGCCGCGGTGTGGCAGAAGGACTGCATGACCATGGGCGCCTGGAACTTCAGGCAGGCCAGCTCCTTCAGCTCGTCGGCGGTCATGGGGCCGGTGGTGTCCTGGCTGCCCACGGTGGTCATGCGGGGCTCGACGTACCAGCCCGGCAGCGCGCCGGGGATTCCGCAGGCCTTGCCCACCATCTTCTGGGCCAGCGTGTAGCCCTGCCCCTTCTTCGGCTCGGGATTCTTCTTCACCAGGAAGGTGGTGGAGGGCCCCTTCTTGAGCGCCTTGCGGGCCCGGTCGGTGACGGCGCGGCCGATGATGAGCGGGATGCGGCCGCCGGCGCGGTATTCGTCGCCCAGGTTCTCGGGCTGGAGCTTGAGGGTGGAGAGGACCTCGCCCGACTCGGAGCGGATCTCGCCCTTCTTGAAGTCCACGGTGATCAGGTCGCCGGTCTTGAGCTTCGAGACGTCGGTCTTGATTGGCAGCGCGCCCGAGTCCTCGGCGGTGTTGAAGAAGATGGGGGCGATGACCCCGCCGATGATGATCCCGTTTCGCCGCTTGTTGGGAACGTGGGGGATGTCCTCGCCGATGGCCCAGAGCACCGAGTTGATGGCCGACTTGCGGGACGATCCGGTCCCCACCACGTCGCCCACGAAGGCCACCTGGTGGCCGTCCTTGCGGAACTCGGCGATGGTCTTCAGGCCGGTCGGGAAGCGGGTCTTGCCCATGGCCAGCGCGTGGAGCGGGATGTCGGGACGGGTGGAGGCGTCGCCGGCGGGGGAGAAGGCGTCGGTGTTGATCTCCCCGTCGACCTTGAAGACCTTCACCTTCACGGAGTCCGGGATCCCCGGCCTGGAGGTGAACCACTCGGCGGCGGCCCAGGACTCGAGCACCGCCTTGGCGGCGGCGTTCTTGGCCTTGGCCAGCGCGGCCACGTCGTCGAAGGAGTCGTAGACGTAGGTGAGCCCGGAGAGCGCCCTGGCGGCGTCCTCGGCCAGCCCCTTCACCTTCAGGGTGGCGACGAGCGGGGGCACGTTGTAGCCGCCGCCCATGGTGCCGAGCATGAAGACGGCGTCCTTCTTGGTGAGAACCGGCGACTTCTTCTTCCCGGTGACCACCTCGGCCAGGAAGGCGGCCTTCACCTCGGCGGCGGGGTCGACGCCGGGGGAGACGCGGTCGCGCAGGAGCTCGAGGAGGAAGGCCTCCTGCCCCTTGGGCGGCTTCTGGAGCAGCTTCACGACCTCGCTGGTCTGCTCCGGGTCGAGCTGGCGGGGTGGGATCCCCTGCCCCTTCCGCTCTTCCACGTGGTTCAGGTAAGCGTCGATGACGGGGTTGGCCACGGGTCGTCTCCTTGGCGAATTGGGGGTCCGCTTATACCCCACCCCGGCGAG